>CAMYWU010000030.1 GCA_947302895.1 uncultured Clostridia bacterium
CTGGAAGAAAACAACCGTGTCTATCTGCATTGTAACATTATCCTTTGTGATAACGGGCTGGGGCTTGAAGTCAACAACCTGCTCCTTTAAAGAAACGGTTTTAGCCATTCTGTCAAGGAAGGGGATTTTAACGTGTAAGCCTGTCTGCCAGGTTGCATAGTAGGTTCCGAGTCTTTCAATAACAACTGCCTTTGACTGGGGAACAACTCTGATGTTTGCGAAAATAAGTCCTGCAATTGCAAGAATGATTAAAATAATTACAATGATGAACGGATTCATAATATCTCTCCTTTTTATAATGTGTTATAGTGTTTATTTAACTATCAGTTTAACTCCGTCGATTTTTTCAACGGTTACTATTGCGCCTTCGGGAATAACGCTGCCATCCGATGAGCGAGCCATCCAGATTTTTCCGTCAGCCTTGACAAGTCCTTTTGCTTCAAGGTTGTTGATTTCCTCTGTTACAACTGCGCTTTCGCCAATGCATCGGTCGGCGTTTGTTTTTTCCGCCTTGAAATTGATTTTTTTCTTTACTATCGGGCGGGTTGCAATGAGCGTTATTATCGTAACTGCAACGAAGATAACAATCTGAACGGGAAGCGCTGCTCCGCAAATGGTTGCAATCAATGCCGCTATTGCGCCAAGCACAAACCAGATTGAAACAAGCTGCGCCGTCATACCCTCGAGCACACCGAAAACAACAATCGCTGCTGCCCAAACGATATACATCTTATCCATAGTGCCACCTCCGATTCTTTTTACATATTGAAACAAAACCACATTTATATTATAAACATATTTATTGATTTCAAGCTTGATTTCATTTCCATATGTTGACCTAATTATACCATATTTTGCCGAAAAAATCAATATATTGTGCTTCGACTAAAATGAGATTTACAGTTTGTTAATATATTAACACAACCCCTTGTATATGGAAAAAATCGGTGTTATTCCTGTGGTATATCTCAATTAAGGTACACAAAAAGGACTTTGCAAAAATGCAAAGTCCTTTTTTAAAATTCCTCATATTCTGCCGCATCTTTTTCGGGCTCTTCGTTTATTGTTATCGGCTTAAATTCCTTGATGAGCTTGGCAGGAGTTGTAAAATCGTTTTTATAGTAGGTCATAACGGTTTCAAAATACTGCGTTGTTGAAAACTGCTTTTCATAAGCGGTTTCAAAGCCTTTATTGCTCATAGTTTCGATTGATTTTTTTGAAAATGTTTCATAAACAATCATAAAATCGTTTTCCTCTGCAAGCTTTATTGCCTCATCAACAAGCTTATCAACCTCATTTAAATATTTCAGGGCTGCATAAACAGTCATTATTTTTGTTGAGATATTCGCAGGAGCAACGATATTTGCAAGATAGGAAACATTTCCCTGATGATAGGAAACATTTGCATATGGGTTTTTATATTTCTTAAGCTTGGATGCGCCGAGCCCCTTATCCTTGCTGTGATAAGTTTCGATATCAACAAGGGAGATAATCAAATCACGGCTATCGTTTGTAAGAATAATCTCTTTTTTATTCCATTTCTTAAGAAAATAGTTGAAATAATCCTCAATAAAGTTTTGTCTGTTGTCTGCATTTTTGCAGTAAAACATAAAAACAGGATGCTTTACAAGCTTCGGAGCAACAGTCTTGCTTATTTCCTTTATTTCTTTGCTTGAAAGATTTTTAAGAAGCATGGGATTTTTCCTCTTCTTTCTTTAATTTCTTGGTTACGGCTAAAAACATAATAACTGAAAGAATAATGCATGCGTAATCGGCAGTGGGCTGAGCCCAGATTATTCCTTCAAGACCAATTAACTTATCCATTATAAATAGTGTTGGCAGGAAAACAAGTCCCTGACGTCCTGCGGCAAGTATAAGCGATTTTCCGCCCATTCCCATTCCCTGGAATGCGAAGTTTATTATAAACATAACGCCGATAAGCGGACCTGCGCTCATAAGAGCAGTAAGCATTTTAACTCCGTATTCAACAACCTGTTCATTATCGATAAACGAGCTTATAACCTGCTGTCTGAAGAAGATATAAAATACTGTCATAACCGTTCCGATTATTATATTGCAGAGCATTGAAAAGCGAATGCTGCTCTTCATTCTTGAATAATTCTTAGCACCGTAGCAATATCCAACAAGGGGCTGGATTCCCTGCGCCAAGCCAATCTGGAGCATAACAACAAGCATATTTGCCTTCATTGCAACGCCCATAGCGGCAACTGCTGCGTCGCCGTAATTAGAAAGAAACATATTAACAACAATATTTGATAAACTCATCAGAAGATTGTTGAGAGAAGCGGGTAAGCCAACGCTGATAACGCCCTTTGCAATTCCGTTTTTAGCTGAAAAGCGCTTAGGAGTTATTGAAAGGATTGATTTGCCTCTGAGAAAATACACGAGGAAAAACAAAACCGAAACAATATTTCCGAGAACTGTTGCAATTGCAGCGCCTGAAACGCCCATATTAAAACCGAAAGGAAGAGTTATCGAAAAGAGCTTGTCTCCGCTTCCGAGAATGAAAATCGGGTCTAAAACAATATTGGTAAGCTGGCCGATAACCATGCCGAGCATACTCTCTTTAGCTGCGCCCTCACCTCTGATGAGGTTGCAGACTGTTATTGAAGCAACGATGAAGGGTGAGCCGAGCGCAACCCAGAAAAGATAGTCGCCGCCAAAGCCAACGCTTGCATCGGAAGCGCCGATTAAATAGAGCAGGGGAGTTCTGAAAAACAGGAATACGACTCCCAGAAGCGCTCCGCAAATAATGCCTGCATAAATGCAAAATGATGAGATTGTTTTAATCTTATCCGTTTTGCCTTCGCCGAGGCTTCGGCTTATGAATGCGCAACCGCCAACAACGAAAAGGTTTCATATTGCAAGAAAGAGGAAAAACAGCGGCATTGAAAGCGAAACCGCTGAAACCTGGTTTGCATCTCCTGTCTGACCAACGAAAAAGGTATCGGCAAGATTGTAAACTATATTAATCAGCATACCGAGCATACTCGGAAGCGCAAGAGTTGCAACCGCCTTGGGTACGGGGTATTCGCTGAAAATCTTTGTGTTATCCTTAGTTTTTGCCATATCAGAAAAGTATTTTGCTTAAATCAACAAAATCCTCCATAGTTAGTTTTTCCGCTCTTATGCTTTCATCAAGTGAAAGGGAATCAAGAGCGCTTATTATATCGCTTTTCGGTATGTTCAGCGTTGCCGAAACCGAATTAACAAGCGTTTTTCTTCTTTGGGCGAAAGCCGCACGAATGAGGGAAAAGAGTTTCTTTTCATCCTCAACATCATAAGTATGCTCGCCATTGAGCGTTATTTTTATAACAGCGCTGTCCACCTTCGGAGAGGGCATAAAGCTTTCCCTGCCCACTTCAAAAAGAACCTCGCTTTCGCCGTAGTATTTAACTGCGGCTGTAACAGCGCCTGAGTTTCTTGTTCCCATTTCGGCGCAGAGCCTCTGAGCAGCTTCCTTCTGAACCATAACAACGATTTCGCTTATGGGAAGCCTGTCCTCAAGCAGCTTAATAATCAGGGGAGAGGTTATATAATACGGCAAATTGGCGCAAACCTTAATGCTTTCATATCCGCAAAGCTTTTCTTCAATCAACTTATTTAAATCAAGCTTTAACGCATCGCCCTCAACAAGCTCGAAATTATTGCAATCAGAAAGGGTTTCTTCAAGAACGGGATAGAGTCTGGTATCAAGTTCTATGGCGATAACCCTGCCTGCAACACGGCAAAGCTCCTTGGTTAAAACGCCTATTCCGGGTCCGATTTCGATAACAGCCGTTTTTTCATCGGCGCAAAGCTCGTCCGCCATTCTCGGACAAACCTCATCATCAATTAAAAAGTTCTGTCCGAGCGCCTTTGAAAATGAAAAACCGTATTTTTTAAGCAAATTTTCAACCGTTTTCGGGTTGCATAAATTGTAGTCCATATTAATCCTCACATCAAACATTCATTTTATCATATTCTCTGCGCTTTATCAATAATAATTTCAATAATATTTTAATCTAAAATATACATTATTAAGAAAAATAGCCGTTTTTATTGAAAAAATATAAATTGATGATATAATAATTTCAGCGATTTTTAAAAGGAGATGAGAGCCCTTGATTAAAAAGCTTTCAAAATATCTGCACGGGCTTTGGCACTTATGCTTTTTAAGCGCCTGCGGTATGATTATTGAGGCAATCTGTGAGCTTGCATTGCCCTCAATTGCCAATATGGTTTATAAAAATGTTGAAAGCGCTGCTCAAAACGGCGAGGATATAAAGCTATATGTTATTAAAATAGGCGCAGCAATGTTCGGTCTTGCCGTTGTTGGTCTTGCAGGAGGACTTATAACAATGAAGGTTTCCTCGGTCGCAAGCCAGCGTTTCTCGTATCGTTTGAGAAAAGCGCTCTATGAAAAAATCAGCGCTTTTTCGTTTAAGAACATTGATACCTTTTCAACCTCATCCTTAACAACAAGGATGACAAATGACGTAACAATGCTCCAGAACACGCTGATTATGATTTTGCGTATTCTTGTAAGAGCGCCTGCTCTGTTGGTTGTTTCGGCATTTTTCGCATTTTCAATCAATGCAAAAATTTCGCTCATACTTGTTGTTATGCTGCCGATAATCGGCGTTATTGTTGCGCTTGTTCTGAAATTCGGCTTCCCGATGTTTCAGAAAATGCAGAAAAAAATTGATAATGTTAACCGTGTTGTACAGGAAAACCTTATCGGAATAAGAGTTGTTAAAGCCTTTGTTCGTGAGGACAGGGAAAAGGAAAAATTCCATAGAGCCTCCGATGAGCTTGCAAATCAGGGCGCAAGAGCGGCAGGACTTGTTGTAACAGTTATGCCGATTATGATGCTTTTGATGAATGTTGTTATAGTGTTCATCTATTACAGCGGAGCAAAAAGCGCAGCAGCGGGCGGTATGGATGTTGGCCAGATTTCAGTTCTTGCCGCCTACATAGTTCAGGTTCTTATGAACATTATGATGATTTCCGTATTTATGCTCCAGCTTACAAGAGCTAAAGCCTGCGGCGACCGTGTTTGCGAGGTTCTTGATACAAAAATTGATATAGTTAATCCCGAAAATCCCTTCATTCCCGAAAATCCGAAGGGAGAAATCGAGTTTAAAAACGTTAATTTCGGCTACTATGAGGGCGATAATGTTCTTGAAAACATCTCCTTCAAGGCAAAAGCGGGCAATGTTATCGGTATTATCGGTTCAACGGGCTGCGGTAAGACCAGCCTTGTTAACCTCATTCCAAGGCTCTATGATGTTTCATCGGGCGAGGTTCTTGTTGACGGAGTTGATGTAAGAGATTACGACCTTACAGCGCTCAGAGAGTTGGTTGGCGTTGTGCTCCAGAAGAATGTTCTTTTCTCGGGAACGATTAAGGAAAACATTAAATGGGGCAAGGAAGATGCAACTGATGAAGAAATAATTGCTGTATGTAAAGCGGCGCAGGCGCACGATTTTATTATGCAGCAGCCCGACGGATATGATACCGATTTATCCCAGGGCGGACTCAATCTCTCGGGCGGTCAGAAGCAGAGACTGTGTATTGCAAGGGCAATGATTAAAAACCCAAAAATACTTATTCTTGATGATTCAACCTCCGCTGTTGATACTGCAACGGAAGCAAAAATCAGAGAGAGCTTTTATAACGAGTTTAAGGATACAACTGTTATTATTATTGCTCAGCGCATATCCTCGGTTAAGGATGCGGATAAAATTCTTGTTGTGGACGACGGAAAGATTAACGCAATCGGCGACCATGTTGAGCTTATTAACAGCTGTGAAATCTATCAGGAGATTTATAAAACTCAGCAAAAGGGGGTGCTTGAATAATGCCGCCTATGGGAGGAAGAAACCCCGGGCTTGCAAAGCCCAAGGATACTAAAAAATCCGTTTCAAGAATTATGGGATATATTGCAAGAAGCAAGCTGCTCCTTGCGGTTGTTTTCCTTATGCTTATTCTCAGCACTCTTTGCCAGACGGGCGCTTCATATTGGCTTAAGCCTATTCTCAATGATGTTGCTTCGTCAATAAAGGCTGGCAATTTTGCAACCGAAGGTGTTAAACAGCTGCTTATTAACCTTGCAATTGTTTCGGCGTTTTATATCGGAGCGGCGCTGTTTACTTTCATTCAGTCGAAAATAATGGTAAGCGTTGCATATAAAACAACCAACACCATAAGAAAAGAGCTTTTCGACCATCTTCAAACCCTTCCGCTGAGCTTTTTCGATTCAAAAACTCACGGCGAGGTTATGAGCCGTTTCACAAATGATGTTGATAATATTCAGATGATGCTTGAACAAACAGTTGTTCAGCTTGTTTCATCAGTTTTCTCATTTATCAGCATAATTGTTATGATGATTGTGCTCAAATGGCAGATGTTTATTGTTGCACTTGTTTTCTTAATCATAATGATTGTGAATTCGGTAAACATTGCAAAGCGAACAAGAAAATACTTTAAATTTCAGCAGGAAGCGCTCGGCGCAATGAACGGAAATATTGAAGAAACCGTTGAGGGTATGAAGGTTGTTAAGGTTTTCAACCATGAAAAAAGCGCAACCGAGGAATTTGACGCCCTCAACGATAAATACCGTGTTGTTGCAGAAAAAGCTAATTTTTATTCGGGTATTATGGGTCCTGTTTCAACGGGAATCAATAACGCCTCTTATGCAACAATAACTCTTACGGGAGGTATTCTTGTTCAAAGCAGTTTACCCAGCCTATAAACCAGATAATGAACCAGATGAACAATATTTTCTCAGCTCTTGCAGGTGCGGAGCGTGTTTTCGAGGTTATGGATACGGCTTCTGAAATCGACGAGGGAACAGTTACTCTTGAGGAGGTTAAAACTCCCGAGGGCAAAAAATGGTTCTGGATTGACGGCGAGCAGAAAATACCTGTTGAGGGCAAGGTTGTTTTTGACGAGGTTACCTTCTCATATGTTGAGGGCAAGGTTGTTTTACACGACATAAATCTTTATGCAAAGCCCTCGCAGAAGATTGCCTTTGTTGGCTCAACGGGAGCAGGAAAAACAACTATAACAAACCTGATTAACCGCTTTTATGATATTCAGGAGGGCGCAATAACCTACGACGGAATTGATATCAAGCGAATAAAGAAGGCTGATTTGAGAAAATCGCTTGCAATGGTTTTGCAGGATACCCATTTGTTTACGGGAACGATTATGGATAATATCCGCTACGGCAGACTTGATGCAACCGATGAAGAATGCATTGAAGCTTCAAAGCTTGCTTCGGCACATTCCTTTGTTCGCCATCTTGAAAAGGGTTATGAAACCGAAATAACGGGCGACGGCGCCAATCTTTCCCAGGGTCAGCGCCAGCTTCTTGCAATTGCACGTGCAGCAGTTGCAGACCCGCCTGTTATGATACTTGATGAGGCAACCTCCTCGGTTGACACAAGAACCGAGGCTCATATTGAGCACGGAATGGACAGACTGATGATAGGCAGAACGGTTTTCGTTATTGCTCACAGGCTTTCAACCGTTCGCAATTCAAACGCAATTATGGTTCTTGAAAACGGCGAAATTATTGAAAGAGGCGACCATTCCTCTCTTCTTGCCCAGGGCGGAAGATACTATGAGCTTTGCACTGGAAAGGCGCAGCTTTCATAGGAATTTAGAAATATTTTATAAATTTTCAAATCAACATATTGTGTATTGTGTAGTAAAAAAAACAGTACAGCACAAGCGGTTTGATAACATTTAACAAAAAGAACTGGAAAATATTTTTTGTTAAAAAAATGCTTTACAAAAAGCAAGCCCCGTGTTATAATCTATTTGATTAAGTAAAGAAAATTTCATTTATATGAGGTGTTAATAATGAAAAAGATTATTTCAATTGTTCTTTCATTGGTTATGCTTGTTAGCGCAAGTGCCTTAACTATTAATGCTTTTGCTGAGGTTCAGAGCCCGAGCTCAATAACTCCCGGTTCAAAGATTACTGTTGAGGTTAACGGCAACACATCAAAGGATGTAACCTATAAAGCTGATCCTGATGATCCTGCAATCATCACTTTCACATACACAGGAACCGGAACTCTTGAAGGATGGGAGTTCAACGGAATGGTTGAAGGCGTTGACTATCAGGTTGTTTCTGAAGACGGCAACTCAATCACATTTGAGCTTATCAATGATTATAACGGCGATATCGATGCTAACGCTCTTGTTGACAAAGATTCTGAAGGAACAAAGGGCAACGGCAAAGGCAAATCACCCAAGACCGGTGCAGCAGCTGCAACAGGACTCGCTGCAGCAGGCGCAGGCGCAGCTATTCTTCTTGCTCTTAAGAAAAGAGAAGACGCTGAGTAATTTTTGATTTGTTTAAAATACCTGTAACTCTTGTTACAGGTGTTTTTTATATTAATTATTGTATAATAATTCAATATTAGTTTTCGGAGTGTTTTTATGAGCGAAGAGAATAAAAGAGGCAGCAAAAGAGCGGCATTAATTATAATTGCAATTATTTTGCTCATAATCGGCTGTTCAATTCTTGCCTACCGTTTGTATACTGATTATACTGCAGAGCAGGGACAGCAGGAGATTTCTTCAATTGCGGCTTCAACAACTCAGATTGAGGTTGAAAAGGCAGAGAATCCTATAGATTTCAACTCCCTTCAAAAGAAAAACAGCGATATTTATGCATGGATAAAGGTTGGGGGAACAAAGGTTGATTATCCGATTGTTCAAAGTCCCGAAACCGATGAAATGTATCTTAAGCATAGCGCTATTGATAAATCATGGGTTGCAAGCGGAGCGATATATACGGAAATGGTGAACACAAAGAGCTTCAACGACCGTGTAACTCTTATATACGGCCATAACGGATATTCGGATACTATGTTCACAACGCTGCATAAATTTGAGAAAAAGGATTTCTTTGATAAACACCAAACCTTTGTTATATACACTCCAACTTCAAAGCTGACTTATAAGATTGTTTCGGCGTTTAAATATGACGACCGCCATATTATGAACAGCTTTGATTTTCAGAATGATGATATATTCCTTGAATTTTTAGATATGATTCAGAATCCTGCTTCGAGCAATAAAAATGTCAGAGAGGATTTGGGCAGGGAATTAACAACTGATGATAAAGTTGTTGTTTTATCAACCTGCATAACAAATCAGAGAAGCAGCAGATATTTAGTTTGCGGGGTATTAGAAAGCAATGAAGAAACCAATTGATCCTAATTTAAGTAATGCAGGAGAAGAAGAAATTCTTCAGGATTTAAATATTAAAGGTGAAGAGGGCGGCTTTTCTTCGTTTGGTTCAAATGAAAAGAAGTCGCAAAACGGCTTGGAAAGCGGCGATAAACCGCTGTCCCTCGGCGAGATTATGGATGAGATTGATGACCCGAGCTTATCTCCTGCTATAAAGATGAGCCATAGCGGTGAAAAGAAGGCAACAGCCCGTTCTTCAAGCCACCACCATCATCATAGTCATCACCACCACAGCCGTCATTCAGCGCCCCAGAAGAAGAAAAAGGAAAAGATGCCAATTGCAGCAAGAATAGCAATAGTAATTCTTTTATTCCTTTTGAGCATAGTTGTTATTGTTTGTGTTGCGTTTGCCGTTATGCGTGGCTGGGGACATGCGGATTTAATGAAAAAAACCGATGCCCAGGGCGAGGCTTTAGCATACCATGAAACAGTTGAATACAAGGGACACACCTATGAATACAACGACGATATTTTTTCAATGGTATTCCTCGGCATTGACCAGAGAACGATGAAAAGCGCCAAAGATACTGATTTTGTTGGTGCATCCGATGCGGATATCGTTGTTACAGTTAATACGAAAACCGGAGAATCAAAGGTTATTGCAATCCCAAGAGATACGATGGTTGACGTTGATATCTGGAGCACAAGCGGTATTTTCTTAAGAACTCAGAAAACTCAGCTCTGTCTTGCATACGCATATGGCGACGGCGGAAGAAAGAGCTGCGAAAATGCAGTTGCTTCCATCAGCAGAGTTCTCTACGATGTTCCTATTCAGAAATACTATGCGCTTAATTTAAACGGTATTGCGCCTCTTAACGATGCAATAGGCGGAGTAACGGTTAATTCACTGTATGCGCTTCCTGATTACGGCGTAAAATACGGAGACACCGTAACTCTTAAGGGTGATATGGCGGAGGCTTACGTCAGAACCCGTGATATGGATAATATCGAAGCGTCTTTAAACAGAACCGACCGCCAGATTCAGTATGTTAATGCGTTTGCAGACCAGGCGCTTCCTGCCGTTGTCAAGGATTTCTCAACAATTTCAAGGCTGTATAACACAGCTTCTAAGTATTCACAGACAAATATAAGTCTGAATAATGCAACCTATCTTGGTTCGCTCCTTCTTTCAAAGGGCGTAACCGAGTTCAAGACCTACACTCTTGAGGGCGAAATGCAGGCGGCGGAGGACCCGCTTGTTCCCGATGTTGTTTTTGCTGAGTTCTATCCTGATGAGGATAAACTTATGGAAGTAGTTCTTGATGTTTTCTATACTCAGATTGATTAAAAAATGCCGAC
>CAMYWU010000031.1 GCA_947302895.1 uncultured Clostridia bacterium
TTCATAGTATTTTGCTCGCAAAATGCTTCAATCGCGTAATATGTTTGGACGAGCGTACGAATAGACGCGTCCTCTTAACTTCAGTTTCGGCGAACAAAAGAAACACGCTGCGTTGCCAAAACACGGGGACACACCGCCTTCGGAGGAATGTCCCCGATGTTTCGGGAAAACGCTGCGTGTTTCTCAGCGACAACTCACAATTTGCACATCCCTTAAAACTGTGCTATAATCTATCCATAACAATAAACGAGGTGCAGCATGAGCGAATATAAAATAATTGAAATAAAAAAATCAGTTTATGAAAACAACGATAAAGAGGCAGAGATTTTAAGAGGGGAGCTTAAGGAAAAGAAAACCTTTCTTTTAAATCTTATGAGCTCGCCGGGAAGCGGAAAAACAACAACGCTGAAAAGAACAATTGCGGCGCTTAAGGAGGAGTTTTCAATAGGTGTTATGGAAGCGGATATTGATAGCGATGTTGATGCAAAAACAATATCCGAAACAGGCGCAAAAACAATCCAGCTTCATACGGGCGGAATGTGCCACCTCGATGCAGGAATGACACGCCAGGGGCTTGATAATATCGAAGCGGGCGAGTTTGATTTTGTTGTTCTTGAAAATGTTGGAAATCTTGTCTGCCCTGCGGAATTTGATACGGGCGCAAGCAAAAATGCAATGATTTTATCCGTTCCCGAGGGCGATGATAAGCCGCTGAAATATCCCCTTATGTTCACCATAAGCGATTGCGTTTTAATAAACAAAATTGATACAAAGAGCGTTTTTGATTTTGATGATAAAGCTGTTGTTCAGCGAATCAAAAAGCTCAACCCGAATGCCGAGGTTTTCTTTATCTCAGCAAAAACGGGCGAGGGAATGGAAGGCTGGTTCAACTGGCTGAGAAAACAAATTAATGATTGGAATAAATAGTGATTTGCATAGCTAATTACTGTTGAGTTGCGCGTTGCACGTTGCGTGTTGCGCGTTGCAGGGTCGCTACGCTCCGATATATAATTGTTTCAGCGAAGCAAGCATGCGAGAAACTTGAAACGCAAGGCGCGAGGCGATAAATCCATATTAAAACCCCCACACGAACGTGTGGGGGTTTTGTTTATAAGTAATAATCAACTGCAACCGAGCTTTCTGCAACCGAGTGCATATGCTTTTTAATGAACGGGGAGAATGAAGAAAATCAACTCCGACCTCAATTCCTCTGAGCATCGGAACTTTGCCGTTCATTGAAAGAAGAATATCCTTTGTTTTATTCAGCATTTCTTCGCTGTTATCGCTGAGCTTGAAGCAAACAATGTGTTTAATCATAAATCCACCTTAAAAAATCTTTTCAAGTTTTTCAAATCTTGTGAAAAAGTCAATGTGCTTTTGCATTTGCTTGTTTAAGAATGCAATTATGTTTCCGTTGCAAACGGCAATTATAATTGTTCCCCAGGTTACGCCGATGAATCTATGGAAAAGAATCAGCGTTAAAGCAATGCTTATTATGAGGAAGACGCCGTCAAACGCGAGCTTGAATTTTCTTAAATCAAGCTTCTTTTCTTCAACAACCGTGCGAACGAAATAGTCATAAGCGCAGGGTGCAAGATATGTGTTCATAAAAAGCGCAACGCCAAGCGAGGTCAGAAGCATTCCGCAAACGAAAAGAATAACTCTCAGCCAGATTGCCTCAACCTGCCAGTCCCTGAAACACCAGATGAAAAAATCAAGAATTGAGCCATAGATTATTGCCGTTAAAAATGAAGATAAATAGCTGAGCCTGAATTTCCCGACGGCAAGGCACATCAGCAGTAAAACAAGCGCCTGAAAAATGTATTCAGTCTGACCGTACGTTAAAAAGCTGACCTTTTCGCTGATAATATATGTTGGAGCCGCAATCATTGAAAGACCGAAATCGGCTTTCGTCATAACTGCAATTGAAAAAGGCATAATTATTATTGCGAGTAAAAAAGTCAGCTCTTTTGATAGTTTAAGCTTTTTATTCATAAACTTCACGCTTAAGCGCACCTATGAACGGAAGATTTCTGTAGTGCTGGTCGTAGTCAAGACCGTAGCCAACAACAAATTCATCGGGAACCGAGCAGCCAACGTAGTCTGCGCTTAAATCAACAACTCTTCTTGCAGGCTTGTCGAGCAGGGTGCAGATTGATATTGAGTTTGCGCCCCTTGTTTTAAGCAAACATACTGAAGAGTTCTGCCCGAGTCGAGAATATCCTCAATAAGAAGAACATCGTAGCCCGAAATATCAATATCAATATCCTTAATGATTTTAACAGAGCCCGAGGAACGTGTTGAGCCTCCGTAGCTTGAAACCGCAAGAAAATCGAGCTTAAGGGGAAGATTGATGTTTCTTGTTAAATCGGTCATAAAATAGATTGAACCCTTAAGAATACCAACAACAAGAAGGTTTTTGCCCTCGAAATCCTTTGTTATCTGTTCGCCAAGGCGCTTGTTTATTTGTGCAAGCTCTTCTTCGCTTACTAAAATCTTTTCTATATCATTAAGCATAACTATTCTCCTTTGTTAAGTTCAGCCCCTTTTTCAAGGGGCTGAAAATATTTTATCTGTCTTCTCTGAAGTATGATAGACCAAGTGAAGCGGGAGGCTGGTCCTCCTTCTTCTTTCTGACTGAAACCAT
The DNA here is from genome assembly GCA_947302895.1 of uncultured Clostridia bacterium. Lineage (GTDB taxonomy): Bacteria > Bacillota > Clostridia > Oscillospirales > Acutalibacteraceae > Eubacterium_R. The sequence continues at coordinate 2,648 of CAMYWU010000031.1, forward strand.
AACGAGAACAATTATGGTAACAACGTAGGGAAGCATTTTGAAAAGCTCCTGAGCTTTGAGCGAAAGACCCGGAACAAAGAGATAAACAATGTAGAGTCCGCCGAAAACTATTGAAGCGAAAATGCCGAGGTTCGGTCTCCAGATTGCGAAGATAACAAGCGCAATTGCAAGCCATCCTCTGTCGCCGAAGCCTTCGTTTGACCAAACGCCGTTTGCATAGTCCATAACGTAATACAAACCGCCGAAGCCTGCGATAATTGAGCCAATGCAGGTTGCAAGATACTTTGATTTAGTAACGTTAATACCTGCTGCGTCGGCAGTTGCAGGGTTTTCGCCAACTGCTCTGAGGTGGAGTCCTCCTCTTGTTCTGCTGAGGAAGAAGCCGCATATAATTGCAATAATTATTGCAGCATATGCAAGGAAACCATATGATAAGAAAAGCTTTCCGAACCAACCCGTTGAATTTGCAAAGGGAAGCTTAACCGAGAAGAAAGCGCTTGTTCTTGAAAGAGCAACAGAAGGAACATCGCTGTTAACAAGCTTGATGAGCGAAGCTCCGAAGAAGTTGCCGAAGCCAACGCCGAAGGTTGTTAAAGCAAGACCTGTTACATTCTGATTAGCTCTTAATGTAACGGTTAAGAAGCAATAGATAAGTCCTGCTAAAAGAGAACCGATAATTGTGCAGATAAGCGGAATCAAGATTGCAAGAAAGCCGTTGAGCGGATTTCCGCTGCCAACTGAGTTTTCATAAAGGAATGCGCCGATAACTCCGCTGATACCGCCGATATACATAATTCCGGGAATACCAAGGTTTAAGTTACCCGATTTCTCGGTCATTATTTCTCCGGTTGCGCCGTAGAGAATCGGTATGCCCTGCATAACAGCACGGGGAAATAAAGAAACTAATGTACTGATAATAGCCATCTTACTTTACCTCCTTACTGCTTTTGTTGAATTTAATCTCGTAGTTAACAAAGAACTCGCATCCGATAATGAAGAAAAGAATTATTCCTGTTAAGATATCGGAGAAGGATTTGTTAAGACCGAAATCAGTTGAAATCTGACCTGCGCCTGCCTCAAGGAAGGAGAGCAGGAAGGCTGTCAGAATCATAACAAACGGGTCGAATTTAGCAAGCCAGCTTACCATAATTGCGGTAAAGCCACGGCCGCCCGCTGTTTCGGTTGTTATTGTCTGGCTTGTTCCGCTGACGAGAAGGAAGCCTGCAATACCGCAAACAGCGCCCGAAAGAATCATTGTTCTGAGAATAACCTTTTTAACATTAAGTCCGATATAACGGGCGGTGTTCTGCGATTCGCCAACAACGGAAATCTCATATCCGTGTTTGCTGTATTTAAGATAGATATACATAAATACTGTAAGCGCAAAAACAATTATTATGTTGAAAAGGTATTTCTGGTTTGCAATAACGGGAAGCCAGCCAGCCTGTGTTGTGGGGTTGATGATACCGATTGAGCCCGAGCCCTTCGGGTTTTCCCAAACACGTGAGAAATATGCAACAAGCTGAATTCCAACGTAGTTCATCATAAGGGTGAAAAGTGTTTCATTTGTATCAAGGGTTGCCTTGAAAACTGCGGGGATTAACGCCCAGATTGCGCCTGCAACAACGCTGGCAATAATCATTGTTATAATAAGAACACCGTTCGGGAGACTGTCGCCGAAGATTATCATACAAGCAGCGCTTGCAAGACCGCCTATTAAAACCTGACCCTCAGCGCCGATATTCCAAAATCGCATTTTGAAAGCAGGAGTAACGGCAAGCGAAACGCAAAGAAGCATTGCTAAATTCTGAAGCAGATTCCAGATTCTTCTTGAGGTTCCGAAAGCGCCGCTTATCATTGTTGCATAAACCTTAATCGGGTTTTCGCCCGTGAGTGCCATTGTAACAATTGCGCAAACTATGAGGGCGGCAACAACCGAGCCGATTCTTATAAGTGTTGCATTAAGCGCAGGCAATCCCTCACGCTTTGCAACGTGGAAGAGGGGCTCACGCTTTTTTGATGAAGCATACTTACTCATTATCGCCATCCTCCTTTGCATTAAGACTCTTTGTCATAAGGAGACCAAGCTCCTCTTTCTTAGCGCTTTTTCCGTCAACTATACCGGTTACATTACCTGAGTTGAGAACCATAATTCTGTCGCAAAGGGCGATAAGAACGTCAAGGTCTTCGCCAACGAAGATTATGGAAACGCCGTCCTCCTTCTGTTTGTTGAGGAGGTTATAAATCATATATGAAGAGTTGATATCAAGACCGCGAACGGGATATGCAACCATCAGAACTCTTGGTTCAAGAGCAATTTCACGTCCAACAAGAACCTTCTGAACGTTACCGCCTGAAAGACGTCTGACAGGGGTGTTGATACCCGGGGTTTTAACCTCGAGCTCTTCGATAATATCCTCTGCAAGCCTTTTGGGCTGCTTTCTGTCGAGAAATTCGCCCTTGCCGTTTTTATACGAACGCAGCATCATATTATCGGTTATATCCATATTTCCAACAAGTCCCATACCGAGTCTGTCCTCAGGAACGAAGCTCATTGCAACGCCGAGCTTTCTGATTTCTCTCGGGGACTTTCCAACAAGCTGCTGCTCAACCTCATCGGTATCGGTGAAGAGGATTGATGAGCCCTTTTCGGTTTTCTGCAAGCCTGCTATGGATTCAAGAAGCTCCTTCTGGCCCGAGCCCGAAATACCTGCAATACCGAGGATTTCGCCGCTGTGAACTCTGAAGCTGATATCTGTAAGAGCCTTTGAGCCGTCGTGGTTTTTAACATTGAGCTTTTTAACAACAAGACGGGGCTCAGGATTCTTCGGGTCTTTTCTTTCAATGTTGAGGTCAACCTTTTCTCCAACCATCATCTCGGTAAGAGATGCTTCAGTTGCATCCTTTGTGAAAACAGTTCCAACGTTTTCGCCCTTTCTGAGGGTTGCAACTCTGTCGGAGATTTCAAGAACCTCGTGGAGCTTATGGGTTATTATAATAATTGATTTATTATCCGCCTTCATATTGCGGAGAACATCAAATAATTTGCTTGTTTCCTGGGGTGTTAAAACAGCGGTGGGCTCATCGAGAATAAGAATATCCGCACCTCTGTAAAGCACCTTGATAATTTCTACCGTCTGTTTTTCGGATACAGACATTTCGTAAACCTTTTTGTCAAGGTCGAGGATAAAGCCGTACTGGTCAATAATTCGCTTGATGTCCTGCTTGGCTTTTTTCATATTAAACTTTTTGCCGTCGTCGATACCGAGCACGATATTTTCGGCAGCAGAAAAGATATCTACCAGCTTAAAGTGCTGGTGAATCATACCGATTCTGTACTTGAAGGCATCCTTTGGGGAGGCGATTGTTACCTCTTCGCCATCAACAAAAATCTTGCCCTCGTCGGGATAGTAAATGCCCGACACCATATTCATAAGCGTGGTTTTACCGCTTCCGTTTTCGCCGAGAATTGCGAGGATTTCGCCTTTGTAAACCTTAAGGTCAACATTTTTGTTTGCGATTACTTTAGTACCAAATGCTTTTGTGATACCTTGTAATTCAAGTGCAACCTTTTCGCTCATATGCACCTCCGCATTAAACATCAAAAAAATAGTATTAAGTCATTACAGCCGTGACTGTTAATACAGCCACGGCCGTTTTGGTATAAAAGTTTTCTTCCTTTAAACTAACTTAGAAAGCAGTGTTGAGAAGAGTGATGCCGTCGATGTTAGCATCAAAGTAAGGAGCTGATCTGTATTCAGACTCGTGGAAGTAACCGTCCTTGATAGCCTCGGTATCCTTCTCGTATGCGGGGTCTGTATCAACGTCAGCCATGTATGAATCAAAGGGCTTGCCGTCAACAGTGATGTTTGCAGTGTCGAATACGTGAACTGTGCCGGCCTCAATAGCAGCCTTAACCTCGTCGAGCTTAGCCTGTGTGCCTGCAGCAGCAGCCTTTTCGTTAACTTCTGTAAGCTCAACAGAACCTGTTGCGATTGTGCCTGTCCAGTCAGCCTTGATAGCCTCGCCCTTCTGAACGCTCTCAATTACATATGTGAAGTAAGGAGCCCAGTTGATTCTTGAAGAAACGATGAAGGTGTTGGGGCAAGCGTCAACAGTTGAACCGTTGTATGAAACGTCGGGGATACCTGCGTTTTCGCAAGCTGTGGGAGCACCCATAGAGTCAGCGTGCTGAGAGTTGAGGTCTGCGCCGCAATCGATAAGAGCCTGAGCAGCTTCCTTCTCTGCGGTCTCATCATACCATGAACCTGTGAACTTAACGTCCATAATAACATCTGCGCATACGCTCTTTGCGCCAAGATAGAATGAGGTGTAACCGCTGATAACCTCAGCATATGTGTATGCACCAACATAACCCATCTTCGGAACTGAACCCTTAAGCTTGCCAGCTTCTTTGAGCTCGTTGAGCTTCATACCTGCAGCAACACCTGCAAGATATCTGCCCTCGTAGATTGAAGCGAATGCGTTGTGGTAGTTTGAAAGACCCTCTGTGTGAGCCTTTGTTCCTGTTGCGTGGCAGAACTGAACGTCTGTGAACTCTTTAGCAGCTTTGATGAGGTAGTCCTCGTGGCCGAATGAGTCTGCGCAAACGATGTTGCAGCCCTGGTCAACAAGGTCAGCAGCTGCTTCATAGCACTCGTTGCCTTCAGGAATGTTTGTCTTGAGAACATACTCAACGCCTGCAGCTTCGCTTGCTTCCTTTGCAGCGTTGATGAAGTTAAGGTCGTAGGTTGAGTTTTCATCGTGTAAGAAGATGTAGCCAACCTTAACCTTTGCAGTTTCTTCTTCAGGAGTCTTTTCGCCCTTTGAGCAAGCAACAAAAGCGCCTGCTACTGCAAGAACTAATGCAAGAACAACTGCAGCAATTTTTTTTGAAAGTTTCATAGTTTTTTCCTCCAATAATAATTTTCAACTTATATTATAAAGCCATTCGGCTAAATAACCTTAATCTCTGAAAACGATTTCGCCGGTTTCGTGGTTCATGCTCTCAACAATTGCAAGGCTCTCAACCTTGATGCCCTGCTCTCTGAGCTTATCGCCGCCGTGCTGATATCCTTTTTCAATAACGATTCCGCAGCCTGCAAGCTCTGCGCCGCTTTTATCAACAATCTCCATAAGACCATTGAGCGCATTTCCCATTGCAAGAAAATCATCAACAATAAGAATTTTATCGCCCTTGTTGAGATATTTCTTTGAAACAAGAACATTATTTGTTGTTCCGTGGGTAAAGCTTTCAACCTCTGCGGTTAAAACATTTCCGTCGTTATTCTTCGTTTTTGATTTTTTAGCAAAAACAAGAGGGCATTCAAACTCCCGTGCTACTAACGCACCTATGGCAATGCCCGATGCTTCTATAGTGAGTACTTTGTTTACGCCCTCTTCTTTAAATAACCTATGAAATTCTTCTGCTACTTTCTGCAAAAAAACGCAGTCTATCTGATGGTTCAGAAAGCTGTCAACCTTGAGAATGTTGCCCTCGTAGACCTCACCCTCGCTTAATATCTTCTGCTTCAATAAATCCATAAGATACACCGCCAATATTTATTTGCTTCAACTAACACACATATAATAATCAAATAGACTGCAAATTTCAACAAATATTTGATATTGACACCGTTTTTTAATCTTTTTCTATTTATTTATGATAAAACCTCTTTTTAGCTATTTGCCTTTTGTTCAATTTGCATATATGAAATGAGTTAGTTTTGTTAATTATTCCTTATATCCAAGAAAATATAAACTATGGTATAATAATTAAAAACATATTATAAGGAGTTTATGTTATGGATAAAAAAGAATTAGCCCTTGGAGTTCTCGACGCTCAGAGCGCATGCGCCGAGTTTAAGCAGGCAGCAAAGAATCTTCTTGATGCAATCGGAACAGAAAAGGAAGACGATCATCCTTGCAGCAGCTTGTTCTGTACAGCTTTTCCTTCCTGCAAAAGTTACTTCGGACATAAAAAAGCCTGAAAGCAGATATGCTGCTTTCAGGCTTTGGTTTTATCCTCTTGTTTCAGATTCACGTTTATCTTTGTCAATAAGCTGTCTTGCCAGAAGCAGCTGCATTTTTTCAGAGAAACAAAGTATGATCCCCTTGATTCGGAATTGTCAGATAAGAATGCTTCTGAGCCGGCAGAGATCAAACACATCTATCCTGTCATCCCTGCACAGGTCCCCCGCCCTCCAGTCTGTCAGATCACTGCCGTTTAAAAGGAAGCTCTGCATCATCACCAGGTCTGCAACAGTGACGCTGCCGTCTGCGTTCACATCCCCTTCAACATACTTTACCTCTTCAAGGATGAACTGCTGTCCGCTTCCGTTCCAGAACTCCCACTGACAGATGTTCGCGCCGTCATCGGTGCTTATATCATATACGTCAAGGCAGCGCAGACAGTCTGAAGCCAGAGTCAGGAAGGAATATGAGCCGTCCTGGTTGTCCCTGAGGCGGAACTTCTGTGACTTATCCCCCGTGTAATCGGCAAGGAGCACATTTGCACCATCTTCTGCAGAGGCGTTCTCAACACTGAGAGCCCTTCCGTTCTTATCGGTAATGGTGTATTCACCGTTTCCGATGCCTTTGATATTCCACGCCTGCTTTTCAGACTGTACGATGTTGCTGTCCTTATCTGCGATATAGCGTCCGCTGTTGACATTCTTCAGCGTGTATCTGCCATCCGGTATCTCGACTGGCTTCACGATGTCCTCAGCAGCATTATATGCAGAGCGTTTGCTGCCCCATATGCAGGTATTGTTTCCTGTGGCCGTAAAGGTCATACGCCTTGTCTGTGCAGCGGATTCGTCCGCCTGCACAAGAAATGCCCCCTTGTATGTGACTCCGCCGAAGCTGACAGTCATATTCGGTGTGCCGTCCTTCATCAGCCAGGTTCCTGTAACGTGTCCTGTGACAGTGCCGTCAGAATTGAGGGTGATAGTGTGCGGCTTTTCGACATCTGCACTCTTTTCGTTCTCGAATCTCTGGTCGAGGGCGTGGAAGATGAAGTCGTAGTCGCCTGTAACCGCCGCCATCGCGTGTCCGTCCTCCGAGAGGGTCTCGCCGGAGTATTCGTAGGGAGCGGCGGTTATCCAGCCGTCCTCGTTCATTATGAGCTGATGTACCCGGACTTCGTGTGCACCCCAGTTATCGTCAAATTTGGTGTGATATACGACATAGAGTCTGCCGTCCGCGTCCATGAGTGCGGAGTTATGCCCCTGCGCCTTGAAGGGCTTTGGATTGCAGCTCCACTGGTAGTTGCTCATGAGGCGTTCGCCTGTCTTGCCGCGGATATTGTCGCCTCCGGACGGATATACCGCACTGTTGCCGTTCTGGTCAACGAAGGGACCGTCCGGCTTCTCACTGCGGAAAATACGCATATTGTAACCGCCGTTTGAATTGAAGAAGCCATAAGATACAAACAGGTAATAATAGCCCTTGTCGCTGCCCGGAGCCTTCATGTACTCGATGTACGGACCTTCTCCGGAGACATAGTTGCCGCCTGCCGCCTTCCTGCCCATGTATGCATCAGAGACGTTGGGTATCGTTTCATATTTCACGTTATAGTCGCGCAGTCCCGTTTTTTCGTCCAGCTCAAGCATATATATACCGCCGAACCACGAACCGTAAACCATCCTCAGATTGTCTTCCTCGTCGTAGAATACAGCCGGATCAATGGCATTGGTACCATAGGAGGCGTTCCACGAGCCGTTGCTGAGATAGCGGCTTATGTCGGGATTTTTGCCAAGCACCCTGGGAACGTCGGTGTCATTGACATTGTTCACAGCATTATTGGTGAAACCCGAATACACTATCGTCCCCTGATAGGTATAGGGACCCTCGACCTTGTCCGATG
>CAMYWU010000032.1 GCA_947302895.1 uncultured Clostridia bacterium
TAGGAATAATATATTTTTTATCTTGTTCAATTGTAAAATCTGATAAGTCTTTTTCTCAGCTTTTAAAGGGAACTGATTTCGTAACTCTCTTTTCCGCTCTGATTGCATCCGCCTACGGACTTGCGCTTGTTTACAGCGCAACATATAAAAATCTCAGCGGCGGCAAAATCATCTCGTCAGACGTAAGGGCAATGACTGTTTCAGTGGCAATGGGATTGATAATCGCAATCGTTGTTTCAAACATTGACTATGAAATCATTTCAAAGCTATGGCCGATAATTGCCGCAGGCTGTGCCGGGCTTATGGTTTTCACCCTGTTTTTCGGAGTTGCTCCTTCGGCTCGTCAGGATGCTAAATCGTGGCTGGACTTGAAAATCTTTTATTTTCAGCCCTCCGAGCTGCTTAAGGTAGGTTTTATTATCTCTTTCAGCTATCATCTTGACCTGGTCAGAGACAGAATAAACAAGCTGAAAACAATTATTCCCCTTGTTATTCACGGCGCTGTTCCGATTGGACTTGTTATTTTAACGGGCGATGCAGGCTCAGCTTTGATTTTCCTTGTTATGTTTATCGGAATGCTGTTTTTTGCGAGAATACATATAGGCTATTTCATAGCGGGCATATGCGCAATGGTTGTTGGCTTTGTTGTTGCCTGGAAGGTTGGGATTATAAGCGGAATTCAGCGACAGAGAATTGTTGCTCTGTTTTATCCCGAACAGTTTGAGGACGTTATGTATCAGCAGACTCAGGGAAAAATAGCCATTGGCTCGGGCGGACTTCTCGGTCAGGGATATCTCCAGGGAGATATGACTCAGGCAAAGGTTGGCGGTGTTCCCGAAAACCAGAATGATATGATTCTTTCGGTTGCAGGTGAGGAACTCGGATTCATAGGAGCTCTTGCAGTAATCCTGCTGCTCGGTTTTCTTGTTTTAAGAATGATGAAAGCCGCTTCAAACGCCAGGGATAACGTTGGTTATCTTATGTGCTGCGGAATTGCAGTTATGCTTTTTGCGCAGGTGCTTGTTAATGTTGGAATGGAGCTTTCACTCCTGCCCTGTATCGGAATAACCCTTCCGCTGTTTTCATCGGGCGGTTCCTCCTCGCTATGTATATATTTAGCGCTTGGAATAGAGTTTTCGGTCTACCGATATTCCCGCTCACCGAAGGAAGCACTTTTCTATACGAAATAAAAAAATGCTATGCAGCAGCTGCTGCATAGCATTTGTTTTTTATTATAAGTGGAAAATGAGGTCATCGCTCTTCCAGTCGAAAATTATTATTCCAACAACTAAAACAATAATTGCTGCTCCGAGCGAATAAAGAAGCATTTTCGGGTTTATCATCTGACCGTATAACACACACTGTCTGAACATCTCAATAATATGATACAGCGGATTCGCTCTTATTATGAGCTTCAGATTTGAGTTTGTTATTGATTTTATATGGTAGATAATCGGAACCATATAAAACAGAAGCTTGGTAATAACATCATAGATATATTCAATATCCCTGAAATAAACGCAGAGAACTGAAAGAATCAATCCAATTCCTGTTGAAAACAGGAGAACGATTATAAGCGGAACAACCAATAACAGGATGTGCCATGTTAAAACAAGGTTATGACCGCCTGAAATACCCGTAAGCTTAAAGAATATCCAAACCATTATATAACAGAGCATTGAGATTGCAAGCGTTATAAATGAAGAAAAAATGCTTGATAAGGGATACATATATTTAGGAACGTAAACCTTTTTAATAATTGCGGCATTTCTTCTGAAGGCTGTCATTGCCATTTTGGTTGAGGTTACGAAAAACTCAAAAATCAATCTTCCTGCAAAAAGATAAACAGGATAGCAAATAACATTCTTATTGCTTCTTCCGAATATTCCCGTGAATACAACGGATAAAACAATCATATTTAATAATGGCTGAAGGAAGCTCCAAAAGATTCCGAGCCAGGAATTTCTGTATTTAAGACTGATGCTCTTTCTGGTGAGCTCTTCAAGAAGATTCCTATACTTCTTGAACATATTCACGCCATGTTCAAGTTCAGTTTCGCCGGTGGCAGATCTTCTTTTCATCCAAACACCTCACAAATAGATATTTATGATTTCAAATATACGACATTATAGCACATATGGTAATGTTTTTCAACAATTTTGTTTAATATGCGCATATCGGCTCTCTATCTGAACATAGCGGCAATATCAAGCGCCGCCTTTCTTGCCGATAAATCGCCGTCTATAATATAATCCGCAGCGGCAATGTATTTATCCTTGCGCTCATCAAAAAGCTGCTTTGCCTTTTCCTTATCCTGAAAAAGAGGTCTGTTCTGGCTGTCGCCGATACGCTCGCAAATGATTTCAAACGAGGCGTCAAGAAAAACAACTTTTCCGCCCTTTTTAACCTCGTCAACATTTCTCTCAAAGGTGAGCGCTCCGCCGCCTGTTGAAATAATGCAGTTTTTTAGCTTTGCAGTTTTTTTGCAGGCTTCATGCTCAAGCTCACGGAAGTATTCCTCTCCCCTTGCAGCAAATATCGCCTTAATAGCCATCCCCTGCTCTTTTTCAATAAGCTCATCGGTATCAATGAATTTTCTGCCCATAATCTTGGCAAGCTCTTTACCGACAACGGTTTTTCCGCTGCCCATAAAACCGCATAATATGATATTGTTCATACTCTTTCCTCTATAATCGGGTGTTGGCAATGTCCACACTCAACTCTTCACTTTTCACTCTTAACTCTTAGCTTATCAACAATGTTGTTGATTTCATCTTCGCTGAAATCAACTCCGTTCCATATTTCCTCGGCGGCAGCAGCCTGCCATACAAGCATTGAAAGTCCGTTCAGATGCTTAATTCCCGAGCGCTTTGCAATTTTGAGCAAGGCGGTTTCCTCGGGGTTATAAATCGCATCAAAAACGGCGCCGCTGCTGATGATTGTTTCTTCACTAAGCGGACATTCATCAACATTCGGAAACATACCAACCGGGGTTCCGTTTATAATCAAATCATAGCCCTTTCCTGCATCAGAAAGCAAAACAATATTGCTTTTTTTGCCGAGCTTTTCTTCAAGCTCGCTGCAAAGGGCTTTGCATTTTTGCATACTTCCTTCTCTTATTGCAAAGGTTGTTTCGCCTCCTGCAAGCGCACTTTCAAATGCAAACATTCTTGAAACGCCGCCGCAGCCGCATATAAGAACCCTTCCGCCAAGCTCGATACCCGCTGCATTCAGCGCTCTTAAAAAACCGATGCAATCCGTATTGAAGCCGATAAGTCTGCCGTTTTTGCAATCAACGGTGTTAACCGCACCGAAAAGACGAGCCTTATCGCTGAGCTCCTCAAGAAAAGGAATAATATTTGTTTTATGAGGAATTGTAACATTAAAGCCCTGCAAACTTTTAAGCTCGTCCGCTTTGCTTTCAAGGCTTTTCGGTTCAATTTCAAGAAGCTTATATGAAGCGCTTAAATTCGCTATTTTAAATAGCTCGCTGTGTATAACAGGACTCAGCGAATGACCGAGAGGATATCCTATAAGCGCAAAGCTCTTTTCATTATTCATAATTACCACCTAAAAAAACATATTGACAAAACGACATAAAATTTATAATATGATAACATAGAAATTAAACATTCACAACATTTTTTTAAGGAGATGGACTTTATGATTTTTGATGAAGTTAAGGAAATACTTGTTGACCAGCTCGACGTAAATGCTGAGGATATTGAATTAACATCAAGCCTTTCAGACGATTTGGGCGCAGATTCTCTTGATGCAATTGATATTGTTATGACAGTTGAGGATCAGTATTCAATTGAGGTTCCCGATGAAATCATCAAGAATATGAAAACCGTTGAGGATATTGTTTCATATATTGAAAACAATATTGAATAATTTGCCTTATTGCATCCATTGGCGAATTTACACAATAATATTTACAAAAATAAGTAATTATCAACAAATATAAGTGATAATTTTCGTTACATTGATTTGTTGACACTATTATAAATAAAGAGTAAAATAAAGTCAGGGAAATCCTGACTTTTATTTTTTGTTAAAGAGAGGAATCAATATGGCAGAAAAATATGTTATGGCGCTTGATCAGGGAACAACCAGTTCACGTGCTATTATTTTTAACAAACAGGGCGAAATAGTTGCAAAAAGGCAAAACGAATTCACCCAGTACTATCCTCAGAACGGATGGGTTGAACACGACCCCAATGAAATTCTGTTTTCAATGGTCAGCGCAATGATGGGATGTATCAGAACTTCTGATGTTAAGCCCTCGCAGATTGCAGGTATAGGAATAACAAACCAGAGAGAAACAACAATTCTCTGGGATAAGGAAACAGGAAAACCGATTTATAACGCAATCGTCTGGCAGTGCAGAAGAACTGCGGATTATTGCGAAAAGCTCAAGGCTGAAGGACTTTCCGATTATATCAAAAACACAACAGGTCTTTTAATCGACGCATATTTCAGCGCAACAAAAATCAAATGGATTCTCGACAATGTTAATGGCGCAAGAGAAAAAGCAGAAAAGGGCGAAATTCTTTTCGGAACAATTGATACCTGGCTTATCTGGAATTTAACAGGCGGCGAGGTTCACGTTACCGATTATTCAAACGCTTGCAGAACAATGCTTTTTGATATAGACCGCCTTTGCTGGGATGAATATCTCTGCGAAAAGCTCGATATTCCAATGGCAATTCTTCCCGAGGTTAAGCCTTCAAGCTGTGTATACGGCAAGGTTGATAAAATCACGGGTATTGAAGAGCTTGCAGGTATTCCTATTGCAGGCGCTATCGGCGACCAGCCAGGCGCTCTCTTCGGTCAGGCTTGCTTTGAAAAGGGTCAGGCAAAGAACACATACGGAACAGGTTGTTTCCTTCTTATGAACACGGGCGAAGAGAGAATAACAAGCAAATCAAATCTTCTCTCAGGTATCGCCTGGGGACTTGACGGAAAGATTATATATGACCTTGAGGGCTCCGCATTCAACGCAGGCTCCGTTATCAAGTGGCTTCGTGATGAGCTTGAGCTTATTTCAACCGCCAAGGAATGCGACGACCTTGCAGAAGAGGTTGAGGATACAAATGGCTTATACATTGTTCCTGCATTCACAGGTCTTGGCGCTCCTTACTGGGATATGTATGCAAGAGGAATTATGATTGGCATAACACGTTCAATCAATAAGCGCCATGTTTGCCGTGCAGTTCTTGAGAGCATTACATACCAGATGACAGACCTTCTTGAAGCAATGATGAGCGACAGCGAAATTATGCTCAAGGATTTAAGAGTTGACGGCGGCGCATCAATTTCGGATATTATGATGCAGATGCAGGCTGATATGACGGGCTGCAACGTTAACCGCCCTGTTAACAGAGAGGCAACCGCTCTCGGCGCTGCATATCTTGCAGGTCTTGCAACAGGAGTTTGGGAAAATACCGAAGAAATTGAAGAAAACAGAAAGGTTGATAAGATTTTTGTTCCTTCAATGCCCGAGGATATCAGAAACAAGAAATATGCCGACTGGAAACGTGCAGTTGAGCGCTCCAGAAACTGGGAAAGATAATATGTTTCAAACTTGAAATATTTCTTGAATTATTCAATCTATATGATATAATAAAACGTATTTTAAAAAAGGAGTATAAATAATATGGGAAAAGTAGTTTGCCCCTGGGGATTAATCACTGATTTTGTTACCGATGCATTCATCGGATACGGTATTCCCGAGGAAGAAGCAAAAATGTGCACAGATGTTCTTCTTGAATCAGATAAGAGAGGAATTGAAAGCCACGGCTGCAACAGATTCAAGCCGATTTATTTAGACAGAATCAAGGCAGGAATCCAGTCGCCGACAACAAATTTTGACATCATTAAGGAAACCGAAACAACCGCAGTTGTTGACGGCCATAACGGAATGGGTCAGGTTATCGGAACGAAGGCTATGCAAATGGCCATTGATAAGGCTAAGAAATACGGAATGGGAATGGTTGTTGTTCGCAATTCCTGCCACTACGGCATTGCAGGTTATTATACCTCAATGGCAACCGAAAACGGCTGTATCGGTATGACAGGAACAAACGCACGCCCCTCAGTTGCTCCGACCTTCGGAACAGAGGGTATGTTTGGAACAAACCCCTTCACTCTCGGCGTTCCTTCGGATGAGGCGTTTGATTTCAACTTTGACTGCGCAACCTCAATCACCCAGAACGGTAAGATTGAATACTATGCAAGAATAGACGAGCCCGTTCATCCCGGAACAATTATTAATATCGACGGAACTCCCGTTGAAGGCGATGCAGGCGTTGCGCTCGGCAAAATCAGAAACGGCACAGCAGCTCTGACAACCCTTGGCGGTATCGGCGAAGCTCTTGGCGGATATAAGGGCTATGGCTTTGCAATGTTTGTTGAATTCCTTTCCTCAGTTCTTCAGGACGGCGAATACGGAAAGGCTCTCGACGGTAAGGATGAAGAGGGCAATATCAGACCGTATCATCTTGGCCATTTCTTCATTGCTATTGATACAAACCACTTCCTCGGCGAAGAAATCTGCCGCAAGAAGACAGGCGATATTATCAGAACCATCCGTGCTTCAAGAAAAGCACCGGGCGAAGAAAAGATTTATATCGCAGGCGAAAAGGAATACAACATCTGGAAAGAGCGTGAGCCAAACGGCGTTCCGATTAACGAGAGCGTTCAGGGCGAAATCAACGCTGTAAGAGATGAGCTCGGTCTTGATTATACCTTCCCATGGGAAGAGGGCTACAAGGGCTATGAGAGCGACTATGTTCCCAGCGCACACATTGAACGCAAATAATTACGAATTACGAGTTACGAATTACGAATTTCGGTTACTCGCTGAGCTAAAACAAATAAGTAGGGGTCGGCGTCCCCGACGACCCGTTAAACACACAGAAAGGTTATAATAATGGATTACAGAAAAGAATCACTCAGACTTCACGGCGAATGGAAGGGCAAGGTTGAGGTTGTTGCAAGAGCTAAGGTTGGCGACAGAGATGCGCTTTCCCTTGCATACACCCCCGGCGTTGCAGAGCCCTGTCTTGCAATTCAGGAGGATTACTCAAAGAGCTGGGAGCTCACCCGCCGTTGGAATATGGTTGCCGTTATAACAGACGGAACCGCTGTTTTAGGTCTTGGAGATATCGGACCTGAGGCAGGAATGCCCGTTATGGAGGGCAAATGCGTTCTCTTTAAGGAATTCGGCGATGTTGATGCATTTCCGCTTTGCGTAAGAACAAAGGACGTTGATGAAATTGTTGAAACAATCTATAACATCAGCGGTTCATTCGGCGGCATAAACCTTGAGGATATTGCCGCACCACGCTGCTTTGAGATTGAAGAAAAGCTCAAGGAGCGCTGCGATATTCCGATTTTCCACGATGACCAGCACGGAACAGCCGTTGTTGTTTCCGCAGCTCTTATCAACGCAACAAAGCTTATTAATAAGCCGCTTTCACAGTGCAAGGCTGTTATCAACGGTTCGGGCGCTGCAGGCGTTGCAATCGCAAAGCTTCTTATGACCTTAGGTCTTAAGGACGTTATCCTTTGCGACAGAACCGGCGCAATCTATGAGGGCAGAGAAAACCTCAATGCTTCAAAGGAAGCAATTGCAAAGGTTACAAACAGAGGAATGACAAAGGGCGGTCTTAAAGAAGCAATCGTTGGAACAGATATTTTCATCGGCGTTTCCGCTCCCGGAGTTGTTACACCTGAAATGGTTAAAACAATGAATCCCGACCCGATTGTTCTTGCAATGGCAAATCCGACTCCCGAAATTATGCCCGACCTAGCAAAGAAGGCTGGCGCAAAAATCGTTGGAACAGGACGTTCGGACTTCCCGAACCAGATCAACAACGTTGTTGCCTTCCCCGGTATTTTCAGAGGTGCTCTTGATGTTCGTGCAAGCGCAATAACCGAGAATATGAAAATCGCCGCTGCTTATGCAATCGCTTCACTTGTTGATGATGATAAGCTTGAGCCCGACTATATTCTTCCCTATGCATTTGATGCAAGAATCAAGGATACCGTTGCCCAGGCAGTTGCAAAGGCTGCTATTAAAGACGGCGTTGCAAGAATTTAACGAAAGTAACACGTTCTTGATGCAAAGAGGATTTTAGAGTATGTTTATGATCTCCGGCACTGTTGCAGCAATTTTATGCGCAGCATTTGAAATTTTTATTTACAACAAAAAAAGAACAGTTTCATATTGCATTGCAACTGTTCTCAAAAATGTTTTAGTGGTTAATCTGTTTACAGCGTTGATTTTCAAGGTTGTGCTCAGATACCGGCATTTTATTTACACAAAGGATTATAACTGGACTTCGGGCGTTAAATTCTTTGCAGTCGGTTTATTTGTTGGCTTTGTGTTCATTGGATTAACCGCTCTGCTTAACACACAGTTAACCATTGAAAAAGATGAAATCAAGCGAAAAAAAGGCGCACGATTTTTGCAAATTCTTTCCACAATTTTGTTTTTCCTCGGAAGTATGGCTTATTTCGGAACAAAATGGGGAAGGGATGAATTCGGCAAGGTTACAGGCGACCAATTCTTAATCAACCTTACCTCCCCTACTGAGGGAACTGAGGCAAGCGTTTACTATAACGGTTTTGAAGGTCCTGTTTTCTATTCGCTGCTTTTAACAACGGTTTTTGCAATCATTCTTTTCACTTGTTTCAAACTTGTTCTGGAATTCAGAAAAAAAGGAAAGGTTACCGTTTTAAGCGACTTTTTCAAGAGGCTGATTTGCTATTGCTTGGCGTTGGTATTCCTTTGCTTCGGCTTTAGCTACAGCATTAAGAAATTCCAGCTTGATATGGTTTTCAACGCATATGTTTTAAAATCGGATTTTATTGAAGAAAATTATTCCGACCCGAAAACAGTTGATATCAAATGGCCCGAAAAGAAGAGAAATCTTATTCATATCTATCTTGAATCGATGGAAAACAGCTTTCTTTCAAAGGACCTCGGCGGATTTATGGATGAAAACCTTATCCCGAATCTTACCGAGCTTGCAAAAACAGGAACCGTTTTCTCCGATACAGAACAGTTCTTCGGCGGTCCGCTTCCCGGAACGGGAACTCAATGGTCTATCGCTTCAATGGTTAATCAGATGACCGGTCTTCCGATGAAAGCTCCGGGATGGAGAAACTCCTACGGAACGGACGGAAAATTCCTCCCCGGCGCATACACAATCGGCGAGCTTCTTGAAGAACAGGGCTATGAACAAACCTGTATGATAGGGGCAAACGGCAAATTCGGAAATCTTCGTTATCTATTTGAATCCCACGGAAACTGGACTTTCTTTGATTATAAATATGCAAAGAAACATAAGCTTATCCCTCAGGATTATAAAGTTTGGTGGGGATATGAAGACGATAAGCTTTATGAGTTTGCAAAGGATGAAATAACCCGACTTTATAACACAGGCAAGCCCTTTAATTTCACGGTTGAAAACGCCGATACCCACAGACCCGACGGATATGTTTCACCGGGCAAGGAAAAGCCCTATCAGCTCCCATATGCAAATGCAATATGGAACAGCGATAAGGATGTTACCGAGTTTATAAAATGGATACAGAATCAGCCGTTTTATGAAAATACAACCATTGTTCTTATCGGCGACCATCTGAGTATGGATACGGCATTCTTCAGGGATGCAAAATTCACCAAAGATTATCACAGGTCTCAGTTCAACTGCATTATCAACCCCGCTCCTTCCGTTGGCAAGCCTTCGGCTGATATAACAACAAAGAGAGAATGGGCTAACTGGGATTATTTCCCAACCATTATTGCTTCAATAGGCGGCGAAATCGAGGGCGAAAGACTTGGTATAGGAACAAATCTTTTCAGCGGAAAAGAAACGATATACGAGGAATTCGGCGTTGATTATGTTGATAACGAGCTTGAAAAAGGCAGCGAGTTTTACAACACAACAATCCTTGGCGTTGATGATTTAAACGACGCAGCCTCAAACGGTATTAAGAAAAAGGATAAAACGAAAAGCAAGGCTTAAGCCTTGCTTTTTTATTGCCCTCCCAACTGATAACAGGGGTCAGACCCCTGTTATCACTGATGGATTGCATAAAAAATTCCGACTCTTTAGGGCTTTGGTCATAGGAATTTGATACCCTAAAAAAACATCTTTATTGCGCCCTTCAGCGTTAAAAATGCTCGGGTGATAACAGGGGTCTGACCCCTGTTATC
>CAMYWU010000033.1 GCA_947302895.1 uncultured Clostridia bacterium
GTCAATAGTATCGAGATATGCTCTTTGCTCCTCCTTTGTGAAGGGCTCGGGCTGGGAGGTGAAATATCTCTGCCAAACGCCGTCGGAGCAAACATCCTCTTCGTTCTGGTTAATATATCCGTCTATTGCGTTATCCCTGTCGGGTCTTTTAATATCCTCTCTGAAAGGAAGATTCAAAACCTTATCTGCCTGACGGAGGAAGAAAGTATCAGCCTTTGAGCCTGCAAGACGTGTGCAGTGGATTCTTGACTGCTGACCTGCGCCAACGCCGATAGCCTGTCCCTTATATGCATAGCAAACCGAATTGGACTGGGTGTATTTAAGAGTTATGAGCGAGATAACAAGATCCTGAACAGCGCTTTCGGGAAGTTCCTTATTCTCAGTTACAATATTTGTTAAAACGCTTTCATCAATTTTATAATCATTTCTTCCCTGCTCAAAGGTTATGCCGAAAACCTGCTTCTTTTCCTTTGCGGCAGGAACATAGTTTTTATCAATCTTAACAATATTATAATTGCCCTTGCGCTTGGTTTTAAGAATTTCAAGAGCCTCGGGCTCATAACCCGGAGCGATAACGCCGTCTGAAACCTCACGGTGAATGAGCTTTGCAGTTGTTACATCGCAAACATCGGAAAGCGCAACCCAGTCGCCGAAGGAACACATTCTGTCCGTTCCTCTTGCTCTTGCATATGCGCAGGCAAGAGGAGAAGCATCAAGCTCCTCAATATCATCAACAAAACAAGCCTTTTTAAGCTTTTCATCAAGGGGTAAGCCGATTGCCGCAGAGGTTGGGCTAACGTGCTTGAAGGAAGCTGCCGCAGGCAAGCCGAGAGCCGCTGAAAGCTCGCTTACAAGCTGCCAGGAATTGAAAGCGTCAAGAAAGTTGATATATCCGGGCTTACCCGAAAGAATTTCAATGGGAAGCTCGCTTTTGTCCTCCATAAATATTCTTGAAGGCTTCTGATTGGGATTACATCCGTATTTAAGTTCAAATTCAAGCATACTTACACCTCGCTTAGTTATTTTTATTTATTAATCTGTATTCCTCGCTGCCTGTTTCAACATCAGTGTATGAAACAAAGAGCGAAATTTTATTATCTTCATCAAGAGAGCTCCAAAGCGCATTTGTGAACTCATCAATATCATCGGGGATAAATACTCTTTCAGGCTCACCCTGGAAGGTTGGAATCGGATTACCGTCGCAAACATAGGTATGTATAAAATGTCCGAGACCAGGTTTTGAAGGATATGAAAAAGTGAATCTTGCGCAATCGCTTCCCTTTTCGTCAACGCTCTTGAGAATGCTCATTTTATATGAAAAATCATTTTCACCAAAGGTTATCATTGCGCTGATTCTTGGAGTGAAATTCGGCTCATCCGGCTCAAAACAGCGTGTGTCAAGTGCGCTCTCAAAGCTGCCGCCGTTTTTCAGTGCCTGAAAGATTGTGTCGGTCTGGTCGCCGTTTGTTGCAATAAGACAGTTTTCATGCTTTCTCAAAGCGGCATAGATAATAAGGCTTGGGTCCTCAACCTTTGATGCATCAAAGGGCTCTGTGTAGAGCACGCCATCCTTAAGAGTGAAAACTCTGTTTCTGCTGTTTGCGCTTCTGCCCATAATAAAGTATGCAACAGCAGCCTTTTTGCCGTTTGCTGTTTTGCCGCAAACAATACCTCTTCCAACATAGGAATTGCCTTCAACCGCCTCGTTAATCTTTTTGA
Source organism: uncultured Clostridia bacterium (assembly GCA_947302895.1). Lineage (GTDB taxonomy): Bacteria > Bacillota > Clostridia > Oscillospirales > Acutalibacteraceae > Eubacterium_R. The sequence continues at coordinate 1,720 of CAMYWU010000033.1, forward strand.
TGTTGTAGATATCCATAAATATTTCTCCTTACTTTTACTGAAGTAAATAAATCACGTCTATTCGTTCGCCATGGGGACGCACCGCTACGCAATTCAAATAAAAACGGTTCGCGGAGGGCGAGGAACGTCCCCGTGTGCTGTGGAGGGAACGCTCCTAAATTCGTCCGCCGAAAATATAATCGGAGCGAAGCGACCCGAAATTCGTCATTCGTAACTCGTAATTCGTAATTTTGCTATGCACTCAGAAACTATCTCTGCCGCCTGTGGCAATATCTCCCATTCTGCCTGCTGCATAACACGCTTTTGAAGTATTTCGGGAGTATCGCCCTCCTGAATTTCAACCGCCTTTTGAAGTATTATTCTGCCGCCGTCGGGTATTTCGTTAACAAAATGCACCGTTGCCCCCGTTACCTTAACGCCGTATTCAAGCGCCGCCTCGTGAACTTTAAGCCCATAAAAGCCCTTTCCGCAAAACGATGGGATAAGCGAGGGGTGAACATTGATTATTCTTTCGGGATAGCGCTTTGTGAAGTTTTCCGAAAGAATTGTCATAAAGCCTGCAAGAATAATAAGCCGGGTTCCGTTTTCTTCAAGGGTTTTTATAAGCGCCTTTTCAAAATCATTGCGGTTTTCAAAATCCTTTTTGCAAACAACCTCGGTTTTTATCCCTGCGTTTTTTGCTCTTTCAAGCGCATATGCATTTGGGTTATCCGCAACAACAAGGCAAAGCCTGCCATGCTTTAAACCCCCTGCTTTTTCAAAATCAATAAGCGCCTGAAGATTTGTTCCGCCGCCCGAAACAAGAACGGCGATTTTTGTTTTTTTCATATTATTATCCTATATTAATTCAATCTTATTTTCGCTTTCAACAACCTTGCCGAGAAGATATGCCTCCTCGCCGTTTGCTCTGAGAATTTCAAGCGCCTTATCTGCCTGCTCAGCAGGAACAACAACGCTCATTCCAACTCCCATATTAAAGGTGTTGAACATATCACGGCGTGAGATACCGCCCTTTTCCTGAAGCATATCAAATATGGGAAGAACCTTAACATCGCTTTCCTTAATAACAACGCCGAATCCGTCGGGTATGCTTCTTGGAATGTTTTCATAAAATCCGCCGCCCGTTATATGCGAAATTGCACGAACATCAACCTCTTTTATTAAAGCTAAAATTGGTTTAACATAAATCTTGGTTGGCGTTAAAAGCGTTTCAAGAATGCTCTTGTTTCCGAGAGCTTCAAGGGGCTGCTTCGCCTCATCGCTTTCAATATCAAAAACCTTTCTAACAAGTGAAAAGCCGTTTGAATGAACGCCGCTCGAGGGAAGAGCTATAACAACATCTCCCGGGCGCATATTTTTATTATCAATTATTTTATCCTTATCAACAACGCCCGTGCAGTAACCTGCAAGGTCGTATTCACTTTCCGGATAGAAGCCGGGCATTTCGGCAGTTTCGCCGCCAATAAGCGCAGCGCCCGACTGAACGCAGCCCTCGCAAACGCCCTTAACAATCTCGGCAATTCTTTCGGGATAGTTTTTGCCGCAGGCAATATAATCAAGGAAGAAAAGCGGCTTTGCTCCGCAGCAGATTATATCGTTAACACACATTGCAACGCAGTCAATGCCTATTGTATCGTGTTTATCAGCTTCAAAAGCAAGCTTGAGCTTTGTTCCCACTCCGTCCGTTCCCGAAACAAGAACGGGCTTTGTTATTCCTGTTAAATCAAGCTCAAAAAGTCCGCCGAAACCGCCGATTCCGCTCATAACGCCGCTTGTTACGGTTTTTGCAATATGCTCCTTCATCAGCTCAACCGCTCTGTATCCTGCGGTTATATCAACGCCTGCCTTTGCATAGCTTTCACTTCTTGAATTAGTGTTCATATTTATTCCTTTCCGTCCCAGCAATAGGTGCAAAGACATTCCCTGTCAATACCAATTGCATCTATGATTCCCTCAAGGGTCTGGAATTCGAGGGAAGCAAATTTCAGCTTTTTGCATATTTCATCACGCAGCTTTTTGCCACGCTCGGTTTTGGTATCTATATATTCATCAATATGCTCAAAGCCCTCTTCGCCCTCAAGCTCCATAATAACACGTCTTGCAATAAGCTCCATATCACTTGTTGCACGTGAGAAATTCAGATACTTACAGCCAAACATAATAGGTGGACAGGCGCTTCTTATATGAACCTCTTTTGCGCCGTGCTCATAAAGAAAGTCAACTGTTTCCTTCATCTGAGTTCCCCGAACGATTGAATCATCAACAAAGAGGAGGCTCTTATCCTTGATTAAATCCTCAACGGGAATGAGCTTCATTTTTGCAATTCTGTTTCTGTCCTTCTGGTTGGTTGGCATAAAGCTTCTCGACCAGGTTGGAGTGTATTTTATAAACGCTCTTGCAAACGGAACTCCGCTTTGGTTTGCATATCCGATTGCGTGAGCCGTTCCCGAATCGGGAACTCCGCCAACATAATCAATATTTGAATTGTCGCCGCTCTCATTATCGTTTTCAGCCATTATTGCGCCGTTTCTGCAGCGCATAACCTCAACATTAACGCCTTCGTATGACGATGTCGGATAGCCGTAGTAGCTCCAGAGGAAGGAGCAAATTCTCATTTTTTCGCCAGGTTTTGAAAGAGTTTTAACGTCATTTGCAGTTATTTCAACAATTTCTCCTGGACCAAGCTCCTTTTCATCCTCAAAGCCGAGCTTTTTATATGCAAAGCTCTCAAAGGAAGCGCAAAAGGCATCCTCCCTTTTGCCGATAAGAATGGGAAGTCTGCCAAGCTTATCACGGGCTGCAATAATTCTGCCGTCGCTCGTTAAAAGAAGGATTGAAGCAGTTCCCTCAATAACGCTCTGGGCAAATTTTATACCCGAAACGAAGTCAGCCTTCTGGTTAATCAGCGCCGAGAGCAGCTCGGTTGAATTAACCCCTCCGCCGTTCATAGCGCAGAACTGGCCGCCGTTATCCTTAAAATACTTATCTATAAGCTCATCTGCGTTTGTTATTATTCCAATCATACAAAGCGCATATAATCCGAGTGAGGAACGGATAAGCAGGGGCTGGGGATCATAATCGCTGATACAGCCGATTGCAGCCGTTCCCTCCATTTCGCTGTATATATTTTCAAATTTTGTTCGGAAGGGTGAGTTTGTTATATTATGTATTTTCCTCTGAATACCACGCTGCTCATCATAAACCGCAACACCGCCTCGTCTTGTTCCGAGGTGGGAATGATAGTCAGTACCGAAGAAAACATCCGAAATAACGCTATCCTTTCCTACTGCACCAAAAAAGCCGCCCATAGTTTATCTCCTTTTTAATTAGGAATTAGGAATTTTTGGCGGGACATACGCACCCAATTATAATTGCCGTGCGCAGCACCCGAAATTCGTAATTCGTAATTCGTAATTATTCTCCGAACACTCTTCTCATCATTTCCTTATAGGCATCCTCAACGCCGCCCATATCTCTGCGGAAACGGTCCTTATCGAGCTTTTCGCCTGTTTCGCTGTCCCAGAAACGGCAGGTATCGGGAGAAATCTCGTCCGCAAGTACTATTGTTCCATCCGCAGTTTTGCCAAACTCAAGCTTGAAATCAACAAGAGTAACGCCGAGCTCCTTAAAATATGCCTTAAGGGTATCGTTAACCTTAAATGCCATATCCTTGATAAGCTCAATTTCCTCCCTTGTTGCAAGCTTCAGAGCAATTGCATGATAGGCATTGAGAAGCGGATCGTGGAGATCATCGTTTTTATATGAAAATTCGATTGTCGGCTCGTCGAAAACAATACCCTCGGGGACTCCGTAGCGGGAGGCGAAATGACCTGCTGAAATATTTCTTATAATAACCTCAAGAGGAACGATTGAAACCTTCTTAACAACGGTATCGGTATCGCTGAGCTCCTCAACGAAATGAGTCGAAACGCCGTTCTTTTCCAGAATCTGCATAAGGAAGTTTGACATACGGTTATTAATGACTCCCTTGCCTGCGATTGTTCCCTTCTTTTCGCCGTCGTTTGCGGTTGCGTCGTCCTTATAGGAAACAATTACTAAATTTGAATCCTCAGTTGCAAAAACCTTTTTTGCTTTTCCCTCATAGAGCAATTCTTTCTTTTCCATAGTTTAATCCTCCTTGGTTTAATTTACTTATTATATTCAGCCGAGATTTCGGCATCTTTTGCTAAAACATTCTGAGCATCCGCTGTGCGCTTTGCATCAAGCTTTGCCGCAATATCCTCATCCTCAACCGAAAGAATCTGCAAAGCAAGCAGAGCAGCGTTTGCAGCGCCGTCAACAGCAACGGTTGCAACGGGGATTCCGGGAGGCATCTGAACGGTTGATAAAAGAGCGTCCATACCGTCAAATGCAGCGCTTTTGCAGGGAATGCCGATAACGGGAAGGGTTGTTCTTGCTGCAATTGCACCTGCAAGGTGAGCCGCCATACCTGCTGCTGCGATAATTGCGCCAAAGCCGTTTTTGCGTGCATTCATAGCAAACTCGGCAGCCTCATCGGGCGTTCTGTGGGCTGAAAAAATGTGCATTTCAAACGGCACTCCGAATGATGAAAGCATATCAGCCGCCTTTTTAACAACGGGCATATCGCTTGCGCTGCCCATAACAATTCCAATCTTTTTCATTTAAAACCCTCCTGTATTAAATAATAAAAAGAGCGCATTATTCCTAAGCGGAATAATGCGCTGAGTAAATACTGTTTATTTTAAAATCTGTTTGAATCACTATCATATCTTTCTCTGCTCCCGTTTTGCTTAGTAAGCAATAGAAAAATTATTACAATGAGATTATACATTATGAAGCAAAGTTATTCAAGGCAAACAGACAAATTTCAATATAGAATTGTTTTATAATTTATGCTTTGTTTTTATGCATTATGCACTATTAGTTTTTCAAAGCTCTTATTGCATTGATAACCGCAATGACCATAACGCCCACATCTGCGAAGATTGCAAGCCACATATTTGCAATTCCGAGTGCGCCGAGAAGCAGGCATATCAGCTTAACGCCGATGGCAAAGCCGATATTTTCATAAACGATTTTAAGGCATTTCTTTGCAATTCTGATGGCTTTTGAAATTTTGAATAAATCATCATCCATCAAAACAATATCCGCTGCTTCAATTGCCGCATCAGAGCCGAGAGCGCCCATTGCAATTCCTATATCCGCTCTTGTTAAAACAGGTGCGTCGTTTATACCGTCGCCGATAAATGCAAGAGTTTCGCCCTTTGACTTGACTTCTAAGAGCTCTTCAACCTTTTCAACCTTGTTTGCAGGAAGAAGGGAGGAATAGTATTCATCAATTCCAAGCTCCTGCGCAACGCCCCTTGCGGCTTCATCAACATCGCCCGTCAGCATAATCGCCTTATTAACTCCGCTGTTTTTAAGCTCTTTAACAGCTTCCCCTGCATTATCCTTAACAACGTCGGAAATAAGAATATATCCCTGATATTTCCCGCCGATTGCAACATAAACAATTGTTCCCGCTTCGCTGCATTTTTCAAACGGGATATTCATTTTATCCATTAGCTTCGCATTGCCTGCGAAAACATCAATTCCGTCAATTTTTGCAGTAATGCCGTGGCCGCTTATTTCCTGGACCTCGCTGATTCTGCTTTTATCAATATCCTTTTCATACGCCGCCAAAATGCTCTTGCTTATAGGATGAGAGGAATAGCTTTCAGCAAGCGCCGCAAGGCTTAGCAGCTCATCCGCATTAACTTCGCCTTTGCACTCAATTTTATTCACCCTGAACACGCCCTTGGTAAGCGTTCCTGTTTTATCAAAAACAGCATACCTGGTTTTTGAAAGCGTTTCAAGATAATTTGCGCCCTTGATAAGTATTCCCTCGTGGCTGGCACCTCCGATACCCGCAAAAAAGCTGAGCGGAATAGAAATAACAAGTGCGCAGGGACAGCTGATAACAAGGAAGGTCAGCGCCCTGTATACCCAGACGTTCCAATTTGCCGCATTACCAGTACACATTGAAATGATGGGAGGCACAAGAGCAAGCGCAAGCGCACCTAAGCAGACAGCGGGGGTGTAATATCTTGCAAATTTTGATATGAACTGCTCGCTTTTCGCTTTTTTTGAGCTTGAATTTTCAACCAAATCAAGAATTTTTGAAACTGTGGATTCGCCAAAGGGCTTGGTTGTTTTAATTCTGAGAACACCGCTGAGATTAACACAGCCGCTTATAACCTCGGCGCCCTTGCCAACCTCACGGGGAACGCTCTCGCCCGTAAGCGAGCTTGTATCAATAAGACTTTCGCCCTCAACAATAACACCGTCTATCGGAATTTTTTCGCCCGAAGCAACAACAATTATGCTTCCGATTTCAACCTCGTCGGGGTCAACCGTTTCAACGCCGTTTTCTGTTTCAACATTCGCATAATCGGGGCGAATATCCATAAGAGCGCTGATGTTTTTTCGGCTCCTGCCGACTGCGATACTCTGAAAAAGCTCGCCGAGCTGATAAAAAAGCATAACGCAAACCGCCTCGGCATAGCCCGCTTCATCAAAGAAGGCTATTGCAAATGCGCCAACGGTTGCTATTGCCATAAGGAAGTTTTCATCAAAAACCTGACCGTGAATTATACCTTTAAATGCTTTTATCAGAATATCATATCCGATAACAAGATAGGGTATTAAAAACAGCCCAAGCCTTACATATTCGTTTTCAACTTTCAGAAATGAAAAAACAATAAGCAAAACGGCTGAAATAATCAGCCTTATGGATACTTTTTTCTGCTTTCTGTTCATCTCAGATATAAATTTCACAATCGCTTTCAACCTTTCTGGAAGCCTTTAAAACCTTTTTCATAACTGCCTTTTCATCTGCACCGTCTTCAAATTCAACATTCATTTTAAGCGTCATAAAGTTAACGGTTGCGCTCTTAACGCCCTCAACCTTGTTTGCAGCTACTTCTATTTTGTTAGCGCAGCTTGCGCAGTCAACCTCAATTTTATATATCTTTTTCATATGTTCGCTCCTGTTCATTTTAACATATGAATATTTGTTCATACGTTTATATGTATTATATGCTTAAAGCGCGAATTTGTCAATACTTTTATCAACATTTTTTGCATCAAAAGGGACTGTCCCTTTTGATGCTACAATACATAGAATTTGTATAAAGTATAATAATGGGAGGGTGCGCTTACCCTCCCATTATTTTCACTAATCAATGTTTTTACATGCAACAAAGTCAATTCCCGTTTCAAAGAGGTTTGAAATAACAACATCGCCTTCTTTTATAGGTGTTTTAAGAACAACATCATCAAGCAGCGCCATTGCTTCAAACATCTTTTCTTTCGGAATTGCGCCGTTTGTTTTAACGGGACAGCGTGGATATTCCCCGCTGTTTGTTCTAACAGTTGAGGTTACAACTCTTTTCGGATTAGTAACCTCGTTATATCCGTATACCTCGCCTCTTGGGCAGGCATTTCCCGAAACGGCAAAGCCGTTTTCCTCATCAACCTTTAAATGACAGCCTCTCGGACAGGTTATACAAATTAAATCAATCATTCGTCCACCTCCTCGGCATAAACGGTTATCTCGTTGCCTTCAACTGCATCAAGAAGTCTTCTCGAAAGCTTAACTCTTTCCATTTCACCTGGCGCCATATGAGCACGCTTAAGCTGAGCCAGAACCCTGTCGCCATCCTTAACCGTTATAACGCTCTTATCAAAAATGCGGCGAACTCTGAAAAAGATTTCTGCATCCATTGCCTCTCGGTGAATATAAAGCGGAACAATGAAGCCAACATCGCTTCCCTCTTTAACCGTTATTGCGTTCTTTCTTGAGCGCTCGCCCTGCTTAACATATTCGGCAGCGGCAACGCCTGCAAGCTTGCTTTCACCCGTTACATAGTCAACAAGGTCGTGAACGTGAACAACATTTCCGCTTGCGAATATACCCGGAGCAGAGGTTTCCATATTCTCCCATACAGCAACGCCGTTTGTTTTGGGGTCAAGCTCAATATCTGCATTTCTTGTAAGCTCGTTTTCGGGAATAAGACCAACCGAAAGCAATACTGTATCGCAATCAAAATCAATTTCGCTGCCCGGAACAGGCTTTCTGTCGGGTCCAACCTTTGCAATTGTTACTCCCTCAACCCTGTTTTTACCACGAATATCAATAATCGTATGCGAAAGGTAGAGCGGAATATCGAAATCTTCAAGACACTGAACAATATTTCTCTGCAAACCGCCTGAATACGGCATAACCTCAACGCAGGCAAGAACCTTTGCGCCCTCAAGGGTCATTCTTCTTGCCATAATAAGCCCGATATCACCCGAGCCGAGAATAACAACTCTCTTGCCGACCATATGTCCTTCGATATTAACA
>CAMYWU010000034.1 GCA_947302895.1 uncultured Clostridia bacterium
TATGTACATAGCGCCCTTAACAAGATGTCCTATCAGCTCGCCCTCAATTGAATAGCCCTTTGCAAGCCCTGTTTTGCTTGTTTCAAGCTCCCAGGTTTTTGCAACGTCGTGAAGAATAACGCCCGAAAGCAAAAGCTCTCTGTTGATATTCGGATATATTTTACATATTTCCTCCGCCATACGAAGAATACTCATTGTATGGAACATCAAGCCGCCGAGCATTGCATGGTGGAGCTTAAGAGCGGCGGGATAGTAAACAAGCTTATCCCTGTTTTCATCAATAATTGAAAGAACAAGGAGCCTGAGATTTGCATTTTCAAATTTTTCAACCCTTGCTCTCATCATATCAAAAAGCTGCTCGCCGCCGATTTTTGAGGAGGGAACAAGGTCGGATAATGAATAATCATCGGAATCAACTGCAGGTCTTATCTGAACAACTCTGAACTGGTCCTTGCCGCCGTATTGCTCAACATAACCCCGAACTTTAACAACGCTGTCGTTTTCAAAAGCTGCGCCGCCCGGGAAATCCCAGAGCTTTGCGTTCATATCGCCGTTTTTATCGCCGATTATCATATCAAGATAGGTCGAGCCGTTTTTCGCCTTTTTTTCTTCACATTTTTTAAGCAAAACAAAGCCTTCGCTCTGCCCGTTTTTAAGTTCTGAAAAATTCATATCTTCCCTCCGGAAAAGTTTGATAAAAATAACAATGAATATTATAGCGCAATATTAAAATTTAAGCAAGCGTCAAAGACTAAATTTACACATCGTTTCTTGACATCGGGGGTTTATGTTGATATTATTATATATATTTAGTTATTAGGTGTAAGGTGATAGGTTTCTGCCATTGGTGCGGCGCACGGCTATTATCTAAAACCTAAAACCTAATACCTAAAACCTAAAACCTAAAACCTAAATTATTAAGTGAAGTGATTATATGAAAGATATTGATAATCTTTGTTTGAATTGTTTTAAAGAACTCAGAGAAGGAGCAGTTTGCGCAGAATGCGGATACGATAACGATACTGCAAACGACGATATGTTTCTTTCGGCAAAAACAGTTCTTGCAGATAAGTATATTGTTGGCGCTTTTATTAAGCAGGAGAGCGATTCCGTAACCTATGCGGGTTATGATTCCCAGCTTGATAAAAAGATTACTATCAGGGAGTTTTTCCCAAAGGGAATGTGTTCACGTCTTGAGGGCAGCCTTGATATTCACATCCGCCAGAAATTTATTGCAGACGTTGAAAAGTATAAGAAATCATTCTTTAAGCTATGGACAACCCTTGAAAAGCTCCACAGCCTTTCGGCAGTTGTTCCTGTTTATGATGTTTTTGAAGAAAATGATACCGTTTATGCAATAATCGAAAGTCTTGAATGCATTCCGCTCAGGGAATATCTTTTAAGAAACGAATCGGGCTATATTTCATGGGATAATGCAAGACTTATTTTTATGCCCGTTTTAACAACTCTTGAAAACCTTCACCAGAACGGAATTATTCATGGCTCGCTCACTCCCGACAACCTTGTTTTATGCAGGGACGGAAAGGTTCGTCTGAGCCCCTTCACAATTCAGGAGGCTTGCGATATAACAAGCTCGCTGGAGTTTAATTTCTGCGACGGATATACTGCAATTGAGCAGTATGAAAACAACCATAAAATCTGCCCCGCAACGGATATATACGGCTTTTCCGCTTGTATCTACAGAGCACTTGCAGGAACAAATCCGCCGAGCGCTCAGACAAGGGAAGCAAACGATAAGCTTATGATTCCGAATTCGATTGCCGAAACAATTCCAATGCATGTTATCAAGGCAATCGGCAACGGCCTTCAGATTTATCCTGAAAAAAGAATCAAAACAATTTCTCAGTTCAGAGAGTATCTTGACGCAGCTCCTGCCGTTATCGCAAAGGCGGCAAAGCCTGCGGATTCCGAATATGTTGAAGAAAATGTATATGAGGATACCGAGAAATCCAAAAACCTTAAATCAAGGATTATTATAATTATTCTTGTTGTTCTGATTGTTGCAGCAATCGGCGCAGGCGTTTATCTTGTTCAGTTTACTGATTTGATTAAGAAGCCCGAAACAACAACCGCAACAACTCAGGCAGTAACCTATGAGGTTCCCGATTTTGTTTCAAACGGCTATACCCAGGTTGACGTTGAAAACAACGGTGCATGGAACGAACAGTTCACAATAAACTTTGAATATGAATATTCAACCGATATTGAACAGGGAATAATATTCAAACAGAATGTTGCAGCGGGCGAAAACATCCCCGGCGGTTCGGATATTATCTTAACCGTAAGCAAGGGCATACAAACCCAGACAATTCCCGATGTTGCCAATATGACTCTTGAGGAGGCAACAAGACAGCTTGAGGCGCTTGGCTTCAAGGTTTCAAGCGTTGAGGTGTTTAACGACGGAACGCATACTCCAAATACTGTTAAAGCAACCTCATCCTCCGCTCCTGCAGCAGGCGAAGAAGCTGCGGTAGGCGAGGAAATCATCCTCCAGGTTTACGGCGAGGTTCAGACAACTCAGCCAACAACCCAGGCAGAAGAATAGTGCATATGGCATAGTTCATAGTTAGGAGTAAAATTATGAGTAAGAAATTAGTTGCGTATTTCTCGGCAGAGGGAACAACCGCACGAAAAGCAGAAATGCTTAAGGAAGCTTCGGGCGCCGATATTTATGAAATTGAGCCCGAAAAGCCGTATTCCCAGGAAGATATAAACTGGAGAAAACCGCTTTCAAGATGCAACAGGGAATGGATTAAAAAAGCAAAACCCGCCCTTGCAGATACTGCGGCAAATATTTCGGAATATGATACAATCTTCCTTGCCTTTCCGATTTGGTATTTCACTGCGCCCCTGATTATAAGAAGCTTTCTTGATGCATATGATTTTTCAGGAAAGAAAATTGTTATCTTTGCAACCTCGGGCGGCAGCGATTTCAGCAAAGCTGTTGCTTTCATAAAGGACTACGCCAAAGGCGCAGAGGTTGTCGAAGGCATTATGCTCAATGATATCAACACCGCAGATGAACTCAAAGAAATAGCAAATATGTTTTAAAACAAAAAGGAACTGCTCTCGCAGTTCCTTTTTTTAAACATTTTGCTTCAGCAAAATATATCGCATTTTTCAAGGAAAAATATATCGCATTGCGCTTGCGCAATATATCGCTTTAATAAATAAGTTGATATTTCAATTGGGGACAGTCCCCAATTGAACAATGCATATTATTGAAAAACTATTCTGAATTAAAGCAAAACGACAAAGGGGACAGACACCTTTGTCGTTTTTTAAATAGCTATGAATTGATGCTGCGCATCATGAATTGGCGATGCCATGAATTTTCGCTTTGCTCCATGAATTGAATTGCTTATATTAATGCCGCAGGCAATTCATGACCGTAGGTCAATTCGTGCATTTATGCAATTCGTGCGACCTGTCGCAATTCATTGTTGTGCAGTGCACAACTAATACTCTGCTTTTCTGAACATATCGCTGATTTGCTCGCAGAGCAGGGGATATTTATCAAGTTTAGGGTCGTCGGCGAGCATTTGTTTTGCGCATGCCTGACATTCCATAAGAGTATCCATATCCTCAAGCATATCCGCAATAACGAGATTCGGAAGTCCGTGCTGGCGCTTGCCGAAGAAATCACCGGGGCCCCTTGTTTTGAGGTCGTAATCGGCGATTTTGAAGCCGTCGTTTGTTTCCTTCATCAGTTCAAGGCGGTTCTTTGAGCTTTCGCCCTTGCTGTCGGATACAAGTATGCAGTAGCTCTGCTCGCTGCCTCTGCCGACTCTGCCCCGAAGCTGATGAAGCTGTGAAAGCCCGAAGCGCTCGGCGTTTTCAATAAGCATAATTGTTGCATTCGGAACGTCAACTCCAACCTCAACAACCGTTGTTGAAACAAGAATCTGCGTTTGTCCGCTCGCAAAGGATTGCATAACCAAATCCTTATCCTTTGCCTTCATTTTGCCGTGGAGAAGCGCAAGATTGTATCCCTCAAAATGCTTTGTTGAAAGCTCCTCGGCATACTGGGTCGCAGAGATTAATTCGCTTTCGCTTTCCTCAACAAGGGGGCAAACGATATATGCCTGCCTGCCCTCGTCAACATTTTTCTTAATGAAGGCATAAATTCTTTTGTGGTAGCTTGTATCAACAACATCGGTTCTGATTGCCTTTCTGCCTGCCGGAAGCTCGTCAAGAATGCTCAAATCAAGGTCGCCGTAGATAATCAGACCGAGGGTTCTCGGAATTGGAGTTGCGCTCATAACCATTAAATGCGGTGAAGCGCTCTTCATAGCAAGGCTTGCTCTCTGTTCAACGCCGAAACGGTGTTGCTCATCGGTTATAACAAGCGCAAGATTTCAACATCGTTTTGAATAAGCGCATGGGTTCCGATAACCAAATCTATCTCGCCCGTCATCAGCGCTTCTTTAATTTCACGCTTTTCCTTGGCTTTTGTTGAGCCTGTCAGAACGGCAATTTTCATATCTTCGCCCTCAAAGAGCTTTGAAAGCGAGTCAAAATGCTGAAAAGCGAGTATCTCGGTGGGCGCCATCATTGCCGCCTGATAGCCGTTTTTAACAGCGGAAAAAATTGCCGCTGCCGCAACTGCGGTTTTTCCCGAGCCAACATCGCCCTGAATGAGCCTGTTCATTGTGCTATTGCTCTGCATATCGCAAATGCAATCGGCAATGGCGTTTTTCTGAGCGTTTGTTGGGGTAAAGGGGAGCAGGGAGAAAAACTCCTGAGTATAATCCTTTTCTAAAACAAAATTATTTGTTGTTTCCTTTTTGCCCTTTAGCTTCATCAAGCCGAGCTGCAGGGTTAACAGCTCTTCAAAAATCAGCCTGCGGCGTGCGGTTTCAATATTCTTTTTATTATCGGGAAAATGAATTTGCCTGATTGCAAAATCAAGCGAGCAAAGGTTGTATTTTGCTCTTATTTCATTATCAAGCGTATCCTCGAAATATTCAAATTTATCAAGCGCCGTTTTAACAACCTTTGAATTAAGGCTTTCGGTTGCGCTGTATATAGGGTGAATGCCCTGGGCGCTCTCAGCCTTTTCAATTTGCGGAGAACTCATAAATGCGCCCGTGAAGCTCTTTTCAACCTTGCCGAAAAGAATGTATTCATCAAAGGTTCTGAGAGCCTTTGCAAGGTATTTATTGTTGAAAATGGTAACGTGGATAACGCTCTGCCCGTCGGAAAAATTGCATTTATAAAGGGTTAAGCCCTTTCGTATAAGGCTCTCCTTAACGGGCGTTATCATTGTTGCTTTAATTGCAACATTCTCGTTTTCGGGAGCATCAACAATGGTGGAGCAGTTGTTCCAGTCCTGATATTTTCTTGGATAAAAATGAATTAAATCCGCAACCGAAAAAATGCCCAGCTTGTTGAATAGCCGGGCTCTTTTTTCTCCAACGCCTTTTATATACTGAATATTAAAATCGCTGATGTTTTCCATTATTCCACCGAAATTATATAGTAGTATACCGGCTGTCCGCCGTTTACCACGCTTATTTCCATATCGTTTTTATATTTATCACTGAGCTTTGCTTCAACCTTTGCGGCATCCTCTTCGATGACATCCTCACCAAAGATGAGGGTTACCATTGAATGAGTTCCACGCTTGAAAAGCTTATCAACTGTTTTGAATGCGATTTCCTCTTTGTCCTCGCCGATAAACTTAATCTTGCCGTTTGTCATGCCCATAATCTGACCCTGCTTAATCGGCTTTCCGTCAACCTCGCTATCCCTTGCGGCAAAGGTTACCTGACCTGTTTCAACAGCGCCAGCCATCTCCATCATAGCCATCTGGTTTTCATCTGTGCCTGCGGTTTCATCATATGCAAGCATTGCCGAAATACCCTGGGGGATTGTTTTTGTCTGAAGAACACGAACCTCTCTGTCCGTTGCAAGAGGAATTGCCTGTTCAGCAGCCATAATAATATTTTTGTTGTTCGGAAGAACAAAAACTGTTTTTGCAGGGGTTGCCATAATTGCATTGAAAATATCATCGGTTGAGGGGTTCATTGTCTGACCGCCGCTTACTATTGAATCAGCGCCGAGGTCTCTGAACAGCTCCTCAAGTCCGTCGCCAACGCAAACTGCAACAAAGCCGAAATTGTTTTCAGGGGATGCAATTTCGGGCTCAGCGGGAGCAAGCTCGGGTTGGGGTGCGCTGCCGTCCATACCAAGCTCAGCATTTCTGTGCTGATAGCGCATATTATCAATTTTTATATTGATAAGCTGTCCGTATTTAAGTGCGGACTGAATAACGGTTCCCGGGCAGTTTGAATGAACGTGAACCTTTATAATATTATCGTCGTCAACAACAACAACGCAGTCGCCGATGCTTTCAAGATATGCTCTGAGCTTGCGTGGGTCGTGCTCCTGAGCGTCTGAAGCTTTTTCGATAAGAAATTCCGAGCAATAGCCGAATTCAATATTGCCGCTTGCCTCGGCAACAACCCTGTTTGTTTTGATTTCAACGGGCTTAACGCCGCCGTCAAGTCCCTGAACAATGGCGCCGTTTTCAAAAACGCTCTGGAAGCCTTCAAGAATAAGTATGAAGCCCTGACCGCCTGCGTCAACAACTCCTGCCTGCTTTAAAACGGGGAGCTGTTCGGGGGTTTTTGCAAGCGCTTCCTTTGCAGCCTGAAGCGCAGCAAAGCAAACATCAAGCGGGTCTTCGTTAACCTTTGCCATTTCCTCGGCAGCCTCAGCCGCTTTTCTTACAACGGTTAGAATTGTTCCCTCTGTGGGCTTCATAACCGCTTTATAAGCAGCCTCGGTTCCAAGGCGGAAGGCGTTTGCAATATCCTGTGAGTTTGCCTCCTCTGTATCCTTGAATGCTTTTGAAAAGCCACGGAAGATAAGGGATAAAATAACGCCCGAGTTTCCTCTTGCGCCTCTTACAAGAGCCGAAGCGCAGCGCTTTGAAACTTCTGAAAGAGAAACATCATCGCCAAGAGAGCAAACCTCTTTTGACGCTGCTGTTATTGTCATAGACATATTTGTTCCCGTATCTCCGTCGGGAACGGGGAAGATATTTAAGGCATCAACTGCCTGACGGCTGTTTGAGATGTTGTTTGCACCCGAAACAATGCCGTCTCGAAACATTTGTCCTGTAATCATTGGTCAACCTCCGTTGAATTCGCTTGATATTTTTGGTTAGTTCAACGCATCAACATGAACATTGACCTTTGAAACCTTGAGACCTGTTGCAGCCTCAACGGTATAGCGAACCTTATTAGTAATGCTGTCTGTTATAGTTGCAATATTAACGCCGTATGAAATAGCAATATGCAAATCAATAACAAGCGCACCGTTTATGCTTTTAACAATAACTCCCTGATTTGAATTATCAAGAGAAGCCTTGTTTTTGATTATTGATTTAATTGAATGATAGGGGTTCGGATTAACCATTCTTGTAACGCCGAAGCAGCTTTGTGCAGCATTGCCGACAAGGCGTGCGAAATAGTTGTTTGTGATTTCGATATATCCCTGCGGATTTTCAAATTTAATCATATTTTCCTCCCAAATAATAATTACGAATTACGAGTTACGAAATACGAATTTCGGGGCTTGCAGCCAGCTATTATATAATTGCTGTGCGCAGCACCCGAAAGCGTGCAACGCAAAACGCAAAACGAGTAACTTTAGTTATAATACCAATCCTGTATGTTTGAAAAATAATTATCAACATATCCCTGCATATCGCCATGCAGCGATTTTGAATAGCAAATCATACCCTGTCTGTACAGCAGGGGAACAAAGGGCATTTCCTTTGAAAAGGCAAGAATGAAGCCGCCAATTTCGTTTTGGGAATTAAGATATCCCGTGTATGCCTTTGCGGTTTTGCTTTCGGAAATATTAATTCCGTAGCGGGTTGCGCCCTTTTCTGTAAAGAAGCTGTTTAAATTCATATCGGAGGGAATTTTTGTTTCCCCGATATATAAATCAAAAGCTCCGCTTCCGATTTTAGAATAATATGCCTGGTTGTTTTCCTGGTTAATTGCAACCTTAAAGCCAACAGCCTCAAGCTGCTGCTTTATAAGCCTTGCGGCTGCAATGCGGTTTGGATTCTCGTTAACAAGAATATCAAGGCTTAATTCCTTTTTATCAAATCCGCTCTGGGCAATTGCCTGCTTTGCTGCGGCGGTATCCGAACTGCTGTTGAAAACAGCGGTTTGCTTTCCGATTGCTGAGGCGCTGTTGAAAACCGAAACAGCGCTTTTACCATATCCCTGATATGCGCTTTTAACAAGCGAATCCCTGTCGGCTGCAAGGGAAATTGCTTTTCTTATATATTCGTTTTTTGTTATTCCTATGCGGTTATTTATTCCGATAAATACAAGGTTGTTGAGATTAACCGCTTTTTTATTGCATTGAATTTTTATGCTTGAGCCCTCGGATAAATCACGAAAAGCATAGCTGATGTTTCCGATGTTCAGCGCATTATCGATTGATTCCGAGGAGGCGATATTAACAAGAGGAATTCTCGTAAATCTCGGGTTAAAATCCTCTTTTTTGGGATTAACCTCAAGGAAAACCATTCCGTCTCCATCACCGAATTTATATCTGCCCGAGCCTATGGGATAGCCCTTTTTATCGGTTTTATTCTTTGCTATTGCAAAGGTAAGAAGCTTGTGGGCATCGGGATTTGTGTATGCAAGATTGAAGTTGATAACCGAATCGCTTGAGGCTGATGCGCTGTTTATTGAGCTGAGGGAAGTTGCCCATCTGAAGGATTTTTTTGCCTCGTTGAAGGAATAAACAACATCCTTTGCCGTTATAACCGAGCCGTCGGAAAAAACATTTCCGCTTGCAATTGTTACAGAAAGCGTTTTGCCGCCCGAATAAGTAAAGCTCGTTGCAAGCGAGGGCTGGGCTTCAAAGCTTTCATCAAGAACAAACAGCGACTCAAAAACAAGATTCTGAACAACCTGGTTATTAAGCGTATCAGCTTCAAAGGGATTTAAGGAATCCGATTGCGTGTAGCTGAGCTTGAAGCTTGAGGTATCGGTAACCAGCTGGGTTGTGGTCTGGGTAACAAGCTGATGATTATTCTGGTTGTTGTCTGACTTGGAGCATGCGCCAAAGGTGCAAGCCAGAACAACAGCGCTTAAAACAACAGCTATTATTTTTTTGTTCATCTTCTGAACCTTTCTATTCTAACGGTTTTTCCTGTTTTGTTATCTGTTTCAAAAAAACAGCCTTCAATTGTGCAGGGACCGTCTTCGTTAATAAATCTTACAGGAAGGTTTGTTTTCATTTTCTGGATTGCCCTTTCGGGAGCAACTCCAAGAACTGAGTAAAACGGACCCGTCATTCCGATATCCGTTATATATCCTGTTTGACAGGGGAGTATTTGCTCATCCGAGGTCTGAACATGGGTATGTGTTCCAAACAAAACGGATATTTTTCCGTCAAGATAGAAACCCATTGCCTTTTTTTCGCTGCTTGCCTCGGCGTGAAAATCAATAATAATTGTGTTAACTCCCTCGCTTTTTGCGATTTCAAGGAGTCTGTCTGCCGCATCAAAGGGGTTTTCAATATTATCAAGATATACAGCACCCTGAATATTTGCAACCATTGCCCTGATATAGCCCTTATCAACTATTGTATAGCCTTTACCCGGGGCGCTTTTATGGTAGTTTTCGGGGCGGATGATGAATTCCTTTTCATCAAGAAAATCGCAAATTTCAGGCCGTCTCAGAGAATGGTTTCCAAGAGTTATAACATCTGCGCCGCAGCTGAAAATAAAGTTTGCGCTCTGCGGAGTAACGCCGTTTCCAACGGCGGAATTTTCGCCGTTAACTATTACAAGCTCCGCCTGGTATTCTCTTTTCAGCTTTGGCAGCATCTCTGAAAGATATTCGCAGCCCTGCTTTGAAACTACGTCACCGATAGTTAAGATTCTCATATAATCTCTTTTCTATATAATAAGATAAATACATTATATAATATTAATAAAACAAATACAATAACAGTTGAAAAAAATAT
>CAMYWU010000035.1 GCA_947302895.1 uncultured Clostridia bacterium
TTATTGATTTTTTCTTTATTATATATTAATATATATCTGGGATATTTTAATCTTAGTGAAAGGAAGAGGTTATGAAGAATAAAACTTTCAGAAGGGGAGTTCATCCCTTCGGCGGAAAGGATTATGCGGCGGAATGCCCCATAAAAACCATTCCTGCCGAAGAGATTATGGTCTTTCCTTTGAGCCAGCATATAGGCGCCCCTGCAAAAGCGGTTGTTGCTGTTGGCGACAGAGTGCTTAAAGGTCAGCTTCTTGCAGAAGCGGGCGGATTTATTTCATCTCCGATATATAGCTCCGTTTCGGGAACTGTTAAGAAGATTGAAAAGCGCCGTGTTACAAACGGCAATATGGTTGACAGCATTGTTATCGAAAACGATTTTCTTGATGAGGCGGTCGAGGGCTTCAGTGTTGACAGAAGCCTTGACGGTCTTTCAAAGGAGGATATCGTTGAAATTGTTAAAAATGCAGGTATAGTTGGTATGGGCGGCGCAGGCTTCCCGACAGGCGTTAAGATTTCACCCAAAAATGCTGATGATGTTGATACAATAATCGTTAATGCCGCTGAGTGCGAGCCCTATTTAACCTCGGACTACAGGCTTCTTCTCGAAAGAGCAGAGGAGGTTATCAAGGGAATAAAGGCAGCCCTTGTTGCGCTTCCGAAGGCAAAGGCGATTATCGGAATTGAGGATAATAAGCCAAAGGCAATCAAGCTTCTTAAGATTATGCTTGAGCATGAGGAGAAGATTGATATCTGCGAGCTTAAAACAAAATATCCTCAGGGCGGTGAACGCCAGCTCATTTATGCCGTAACAGGCAGAAAGATTAATTCCCGTATGCTTCCTGCGGATGCTGCCTGCGTTGTTTTAAACACTGCAAGCTGCGTTGCAATCTGCGAGGCGGTATATAACAATGTTCCCCTTATTCACAGGGTTATGACAATAACGGGTGAGGGCGTTAATTCTCCCTGCAACGTAGATGTTCCCCTCGGCATTTCGCACAGCTTCCTTTTAGAGCAGTGCGGCGGCGCAAAAGAGGGCGTAACAAAATTCATCTCGGGCGGTCCGATGATGGGTATGGCAATGAGCACTCTTGATGTTCCCGTTGTTAAAACCTCCTCATCAATCCTTGCATACATAAAGGATGATGTTGCAAACATTGTTGAAACGCCCTGTATCCATTGCGGACGCTGTGCCGCAGCGTGTCCGCAAAGACTTGTACCCCAGCTTATGGACAAGGCGATTAAGGATGAAAACATAGAAAAATTCGAAAAAATCGGCGGTATGGAATGTATTGAGTGCGGCTGCTGTTCTTATGGCTGTCCCGCAAAAATTCCGCTTACCCAGATGTTTAAACTCGGTAAAATCAAGGTGCGAGAGCTTCGCGCAAAGCAGCAGGAAGGGGGAAAATAAATGTATAATGTTTCAGTTTCCCCTCACGTCAGGGATAAAAGCTCAACAAAATCAATAATGCGTGATGTTGCAATAGCGCTTGTTCCGACTCTTGGTTTCGGCGTATACCATTTCGGCTGGAATGCGCTTATGCTCATTATCGTTTCAGCTGTTTCGTGTATGGCTTTTGAGGCGCTCTATGAGCTCCTTGCAAAAAAGCCGATAACAGTTTTCGACTACAGCGCACTTGTAACAGGTTTAATCCTGGCGGTCAATCTTCCTGCAACTGCAAAGTGGTGGATGCCCGTTTTGGGAAGCGCCTTTGCAATCATCGTTGTTAAAATGCTTTTCGGCGGACTGGGTCAGAACTTTATGAACCCCGCCCTTGCAGGAAGAGCCTTCCTTACGATTTCGTTTACTGCAAGAATGACTAATTTTGCGGTTGACGGCGTTTCGGGTGCAACTCCGCTTGCTGTTCTTAAATCGGGCGGCAGCGTTGATTTAAAGGATTTGTTCTTCGGCTTCCAGAGCGGATGTATCGGCGAGGTTTCAGCCCTTGCAATACTTATCGGTGCGGCATATCTCGTTATCAGAAGAGTTGTTTCGCTTCGCATTCCGCTTTCCTACATAATTTCAACAATTGCAATTATTGCATTTATAAAGCTTGTTCAGGGAACTCCGATAAACGGCGCATTCGGCGCATATCTTCTTGGCGAGCTTCTTGCAGGCGGACTTCTTGTTGGTGCGTTCTTTATGGCAACCGACTATGTAACAAGCCCCGTTACGGTTAAGGGTCAGATTGTTTTCGGTTTGATTTTAGGCTTGCTTACAGCGCTTTTCAGAACTCTCGGTTCAACCGCAGAGGGCGTTTCCTATGCAATAATTATCGGCAACCTTCTTGTTCCGCTTATTGAAAACAGAACCATTCCCCGTGCTTTCGGCTGTGAAAGAGAAAAATGGTTCAAAAAACTGATAAAGGAGGGTGAAGACGATGGCAAAAAATAAACCAACCGCACTTAAAAACATTTTAGTTTTGTTTGTTGTTGCTCTCGTTTCGGTTTCCCTTCTTGCAGTTTTAAACCAGGTAACAAAGGGAAAGATTGAAGCTGCTGAAACCCAGGCAAGAAACGAGATTTATCAAAGCGTTTATGCCGATGCAGCAGGCTTTGAAATGCTTGATAGCGCTACCGCTCCGCTTTCTTCATACACTCCCGCAGATGAATCGATAGTTATCAATTCCGTTCTTGAGGCTCAGGATGAAAGCAAGCAGGGCTTGGGCTATGTTTTTGACGTAACAAGCAAAAACGGCTATGGCGGCGATGTTCAGATTGCCGTTGGAATAACAAACGATGGCGAGATAACCGCATTCAAGGTTATTTCCGCTTCTGAAACTCCGGGTCTTGGCGCAAAGAGTATGGAGGATGAATATGCTTCCCAGTTCTCGGGCTTGTCGGCGCTCAATCCGATTGGCTTCTCAAAGACAGGAGCAAACAGAGATAACAACGAAATAGACGCTATCAGCGGCGCAACAATAACAACAACGGCAACAACAAACGCCGTTAACGCCGCAATTGATATGTTTAACACTGTTTTGAAAGGAGAGTGAGATATATGAAGGGTATCGGTGAAAGACTTTATAACGGTATCGTTAAAGAAAACCCGACTTTTGTACTTATGCTCGGTATGTGTCCCACTCTTGCCGTAACAACAAGTGCAAAAAACGGTCTTGGAATGGGTTTTGCAACAATGGCAGTTCTGATTTTATCAAACTTCATTATTTCACTGCTCCGCAAAATCATTCCCGAAGGCGTTCGTGTTCCCGTTTATATAACAATTATTGCTTCATTCGTAACAATAATTGAAATGGTTATGCACGCTTTCGTTAAGCCGCTTTATGACAGCCTTGGAATTTTCATTCCCCTTATCGTTGTTAACTGCATAATCCTCGGCAGAGCGGAGGCATATGCAAACAAAAACAACGCCCTTCTTTCAATTTTCGACGGCGTTGGTATAGGTCTTGGCTTCACAATCGGCTTAACAACAATCGGCATTGTTCGTGAGCTTCTCGGAAACGGAACAATTTTCGGTTTCCAAATTATGCCGAAAAGCTATGAGCCCGTTGCAATCTTCATTATGGCTCCAGGTGCGTTCCTCATTCTTGCGCTTCTTTGTGCGCTTCAGAATAAGCTTAAGCTCAAGGGCGCAAACCGCCACGTTAAGGGCGACGGAGGCTGCAGCGGCGATTGCGCAAGCTGCCCGATGAAGGAGGTTGAAAACGATGGCTAATACTTTATTCCTTGTTTTGATTTCAACCGCTTTAATCAACAACGTAACCCTTTCGCAGTTCCTTGGAATCTGCCCCTTCCTCGGCGTTTCAAGAAATGTTAAAACTGCGGCAGGTATGGGCGGTGCGGTTATCTTTGTTATAACCCTTTCCTCAGCAGTTGCATCACTGCTTTATAAATTCGTTCTTGAAAAATACAATTTAACCTTCCTGAAAACAATTGTTTTCATTATGGTTATTGCGTTTCTGGTTCAGCTCGTTGAGCTCTTCCTTAAGAAATTCGTTCCTCCGCTCTACAGAGCGCTGGGCGTATATCTTCCGCTTATAACAACAAACTGCGCTGTTCTCGGCGTTGCGCTTACAAACGTTCAGAAGGAATACGATTTCGTAACAAGCGTTGTTTCGGGCTTCGGAACAGCAGCAGGCTTCTGCGTTGCAATTGTTATTATGGCAGGTATCAGAGAAAAAACCGAAACAAACGATTTCCCCGAAGCGTTCAGAGGCACTCCTGCAGTTTTGTTAACCGCATGCCTTATGTCGATTGCTTTCTATGGCTTCGGCGTTTTGCCGAAATAAGGGGGTGCGATAATGAATACAACAGAAATTATTACTGCAATAGTTGTTCTTGCCGTTATCGCATTGATTATCGGTATAATCCTTTCAATCGCAGAAAAAGCCTTCAAGGTTGAGATTGATGAAAAAGAGGTTGCAATCCGTGAGGAGCTTCCGGGAAGCAACTGCGGCGGCTGCGGATATGCGGGCTGTGATGCCTGCGCAAAGGCAATCGCAACAGGCGAAGCGGCTGTTTCAGCCTGTCCCGTTGGCGGAGCTCCCGTTGCTCAGAAAATCGCCGAAATTATGGGCGCAGAGCTTGGAGAGCTTGAAAGAATGGTTGCATATGTTAAGTGCGACGGAACATATGACACAAAGGAACAGGACTATAATTACTACGGACTTGATAGCTGCGTTTATGCCGCTCTTCTTCCGGGAACAAGCCCCTATTCCTGCAAATTCGGATGTATCGGCCTTGGCTCCTGCGCAAGAGTTTGCGACCAGAAGGCAATAAGAATTATCAACAAAAAAGCTGTTGTTGATGAGGATATGTGTATTGCCTGCGGAAAATGCGTTAAGATTTGTCCGCATCATTTGATTGATATTATTCCTGCTTCGGCAAAGCAAAGAGTTCAGTGCTCCTCGCTTTCAAAGGGCAAGGAAGTTAAAAATGCCTGCACAGCAGGTTGTATCGGCTGCGGACTTTGCGCAAAGAACTGTCCGAGCGATGCAATTGTTTTCACAAACAATATTCCGAAAATCGATTATTCAAAATGCACCCACTGCGGACTTTGCGTAGAAAAGTGCCCCGTTAAGATTATTAAGGTTTATAATCAGTAAGGGTTATTCTTATGAAAAAACTGATATCGGTAATTCTAATATTGGTTTTATCGGCGGTATGCTGCTCCTGCGGCGTACCGCTTAATAATCAGCGCTATTCAAAGGATTTCGGCGATTTGTTTGACACTGTGAGCTCAATAACTGCTTATGACACAAGCCAAAGCGCGTTTGATTCGCACTTTGCGCAGTTTTTTGACAGGCTGGAAGAATATCATCAGCTTTATGATATATACGGCGAATATGAGGGAATAAACAACCTCAAAACGCTCAACGATAAGGCAAAGGATGAGCCCGTTAAGGTTGATGAAAGAATAATTCAGCTTCTTGAATACGGAAAAGAGGTTTATTCCCTCAGCGGCGGCAAAACAAATATCTGTTTCGGAGCGGTAACCTCGCTTTGGCACGAAGCTCAGGAAACAAAGCTTCTCCCCGATGAAAGCAAGCTCAAAGAAGCGGCAAAGCATACGGATATTAATAAATTGGTTGTTGATAATAAAAACAATACGGTTTATTTTGCCGATGAAATGCTGAGAATTGATGTTGGCGCAATTGCAAAGGGCTATGCCGCAAGAGAGATTTGCAAATGGGCAAAGGAAAACCTTTGGGATAGCGCAATGCTCAGCCTCGGCGGAAACATCTGCACCTTCGGTTATAAAAATAACGATGGAAGTTCAAAATGGAATGTTCAGATTGAAAATCCGCAAAAGGGGGCAAAAGAGGGCGTTGCAATAGTTTGCATAAATGATATGAGCGTTGTTACAAGCGGCGATTATCAGCGCTATTTTGAAAAGGATGGCAAGCGCTATTGCCATATTATAAACCCCGATACGCTGTTCCCAAGCGAATATATGGCAAGCGTTTCGGTTATCTGCACCGATTCCGCCCTTGCCGACGCCCTTTCAACAACCCTTTTCAATATGCCCATAGAAGAGGGCAAAGCCCTTATAGAAAAAACAAACAATGCCGAAGCCGTCTGGGTTGATAAAAGCTATACCGCCCATTATTCCTCAGGCTTTGAAAGCTATATGGCAAAATAAACGCAAAACAGCACGAAATAACAATTAAAACGACCATCCAAAAGGACGGTCGTTATTTATTCATATCTATATTTGAGCTTCATCAATGTTTAGAATATGATAATGCATTTGTGTTGCATATTATTACGACAATTTAATGTTATAACACGATAAAAAACTATTATTACAAAAAATATAGCAATATAAACAGACGAAAATATCTGTGTAGAAAAATCAACACAATAAAAATAAGTGTTGACAAATGCGATTTAATGTGCTAATATCAACATAGACAAAAGGGAAAGCCCTCGTCCATGCTAGGCAAGACAAGGGCTTGAGGTTTCTAATTAGAAACCGTAATGTGGTAATTACAGTATATATTAGAAGCTTCCTTTTGTCAAATTACATAATATTACAAAGGAGGAAAGTTCTATGATTTACATTGACGGAGTATCGTTTGGCGATAACTATAGCGGTCACGAAGTTATAACTGTTTTGAGATGGACGGAAAACTTTTACACTACCGGAACAAACTTTTCAGCTAAATACAAAATGGTTGAATATGTTAAGAATCATCCATATGGCGTAAAAACAAAATACTATCGAAACGGTTGTTGGTATGATGGAGAATATGTCAGAGTTGTTGACAACACATACTTAAGAACTGATGCGAACGACATTAAAGCCGATAATTTAGGCGAACTACCAGAGGTTTAATGAATTGATGCGCACCGATTCCTAGCGTCGGTGCATAAAGATTGGTGATATGATGAAACTAAAAGATTTAGCAGAGATTAAGTTTTGTTTGGCTACACCTGATAAAAAAGGTGAAAGCACAAAAACGGTGCTTTCACCATCAGGATTGGCAGACAAAACAATTCTTGACCTGACAGACAAATCAAAATATGAATTTGAAGATTCAAAGTACAAAGTAGATGATGATGCAAATATTGCGGATAATACAATAATTATTAAGCGTATTTGCCCTATTGGAATATTGTATGTTGAAAAAACAGACAATGGCATTTATGCAAGCGGAAATATGATATTGGTAAAGGCTAAGAATGTTGATTCAAAATATCTTGCATGCATTCTTAATAAAGAAATACCAAACATTATAAAATCTATGGAAGGGACAAGACTTCCAGCATTAACAAGAAGAATAATTGAAGATATTGAAATACCAATAGTTAGCATTGAAAAACAACATATAATAGGAAAACTATGGTTTGATAATTATAAACTTGAAGAGTTGCGCAGTAATTTAATTGCAATCGAAAAAAGCGCAAACGAAAACATGATATATAAATTCATAACTGACAATAAGGAGAAATAAAAATGGCTGAAAGAAAAACGACATTTGATGATATAAAGAGAGCGCTGT
Source organism: uncultured Clostridia bacterium (assembly GCA_947302895.1). Lineage (GTDB taxonomy): Bacteria > Bacillota > Clostridia > Oscillospirales > Acutalibacteraceae > Eubacterium_R. The sequence goes on from CAMYWU010000035.1 coordinate 7,465, forward strand.
GGGCTGGTGCAGATACATTCAGAGATAATATAGATGCATCAAATTACAAGGATTATGTTCTTGCTATGCTTTTTGTTAAGTATTTAAGCGATACATACGATGAAAAGGTTAAAGAGCTTGAAAAAGAATACAGCGGAATTCGTCTTGAAAGGCAAATAGAAAACCTCCCCTTTGTTTTGAAGGAAGAATACACGTTTGATTACTTAAAAGAGAATAAGTATTCCGTTGATATTGGAACAAAGATTAGCGAGGCTTTAACCGGAATTGAAAGCAGCAATACTATATTAAACGGAATTTTCAGAGGTATTGACTTCAACAGTGAAAGCAATCTCGGCAAGAAAGAGCAGAAAAATCCGCTTCTCATTGACCTTATTGATGATTTTGCCGACCTTGACTTGCACCCTCATAATATTGAAACTAACGATAATCAGGTGCCTGCTGATGTTATCGGCGACGCCTACGAATATATGATTGGCGAGTTTGCAACAATGGCTGGCAAAAAGGCAGGCAGTTTCTTTACGCCACAGGAAGTTTCCGAGATTATGGCAAGAATTGTTGCGCCGGTTGAGAATGACAGGATTTACGACCCAACCTGCGGTTCGGGCTCCCTGCTTATCAGAGCTGCTAAAAAAGGAGGGCTGGACAAGGTATCCATTTACGGTCAGGAAATCAATAGTTCGTCTATTTCCATGGCAAGAATGAATATGTTTATTCACGATATCGGCGATGCTCATATTGCCTGGGGTGATACACTTGCAAACCCGCAGCACCTTGACAGCGACGGCAATCTTATGAAATTCGACTGTATTGTCGCAAACATGCCCTTCAGCAAAGATAAGTGGGCGCAGGGCTTCAACAAAGGCGGCGAAGTATCCGTTGATGATGAAAGTGAAGAATCCAAAGGTAAAAAAGGCAAGAAAAAAGAATTCAAAATGGAACCTTCGCTTGATAAATACCACCGTTTTGATATCGGCGTTCCGCCTGCAAGTAAAGGCGACTGGGCGTTTTTGCTTCATATGATTAGCAGTATGAACGGAAACGGCAGAGTTGCTGCGGTTGCGCCCCACGGTGTTCTTTTCAGAGGTGCAGCAGAAGGCAAAATTCGACAGGCAATTCTTGAAAAGAATTTGATTGATGCTGTCATTGGCTTGCCTGAAAACCTCTTCTACGGAACTTCAATTCCGGCTTGTATTATCGTTTTCAGAAGAGGCAGAAAAAACTCGGATGTTCTTTTCATTGATGCATCAAAGCATTGCGAAAAGAAAAAAGCAAAAAATGCTCTTCGACCTGAAGATATTGAAAAGATAGTTTCAACTTATCAAAAATACAGAAACGGCGAAAATGCAGAAGAAGAAAAATACAGCCACGTTGCTTCTTTCAAAGAAATAAGCGAAGAAAATGAGTTTAACCTCAACATTCCGAGATATGTGGATACCTTTGAGGACGAGGAAATCATTGATTTAGATAAGGTCAATGCAGAAATCGCAGACCTGAAAGCACAGATTGCCGCCGTGGAAGCAGAAATGGCACAGTGTATGAAAGAATTAGGATTATAAGGAGTTTAAATGGATAGAAAAATAGAGATAATTAGTACACTTAAAGAATTGATTGCAGAGGGAGGAAACATAACAGTTTCAGCATCTTATATGAGTGTTTCAACTATTTCAAAAGGCCAATTTAACGGTTGGAGAAATAAAATACTTATATATTTGGGAACGCTTAATAACATTCCTGAAGAAGTAATCAATTCAATTAAGTCCCAAAGAGCACAGCACCCGCAGGATATTGAAGCTGTTAAATCACAATTAAACACATTGATTCAATCTATAGAACAAGGCTTTATTGATTGTATTAATCCGTCGGAATCCAGAATAGATAGCGATACAATTCTTGAAAACTTGTTCAACAGATTTCATAAGGTTGCGCGACAGTTGAGGACAAGACACGACCGCAGAGCGACACTCGACATATCGGATGAATATGATGTACAAGACCTTTTGCACGCATTATTATTGATTAATTTTGATGATGTTCGTCCAGAAGAATGGACACCTTCCTATGCAGGAGGTGCTTCAAGAATGGACTTTCTTCTAAAGAACGAAAGAACAGTCATTGAAGTTAAGAAAACCAGGTCTTCAATGACATCTAAAGATTTAGGAGAGCAACTAATTGTAGATATTGAAAAATATCAAATGCACCCAGACTGTGAAAAGCTTTACTGTTTTGTTTATGACCCGGAGGGATTGTTAGGCAATCCTATTGGAATTAAAAACGACCTCGAAAATGCTCATAAAGACTTTTTGAAAGTCTTTATCAAACCTGAATAACGCCCATTATGGGGTTACACTGCTATAGTAGCCTGTGCCTTCCTTTTCTTTTTAGCGTTAATGGAGGTGGTTATTATGAAGAATAAAACCAATAGTTTTTTATTTGAATTAACAGACTTTATCTCAAATACGCTGGCAATCATTACAACAATTGGTGCAGGCTGCGTTTGTGTAGCTCATTAATATATAAGGATAAAAGTATGAGA
>CAMYWU010000036.1 GCA_947302895.1 uncultured Clostridia bacterium
TGGGGCATACATCGATGGGCTCATCACTCTCGTATCCGCATACGGGACAATAATACTTTTTAGCCATAATTTTACTCCTTTTTGTTATTGATAATTGTTTATCAATTATTATCAAATATAATTTACAATACTTTTGATAAAAAGTCAACAAGTCGGGGGTCTTTTGGAGAATCAAAAATTTCCGAGGGTGTTCCCATTTCAAGAATTTTTCCGTCCGCCATAAATACAACCCTTGTTGCAACCTCTTTTGCAAAGCCCATTTCGTGGGTTACAACAACCATTGTCATACCCTCTGCTGCAAGGCTCTGCATAACCTGGAGAACCTCGCCAACCATTTCGGGGTCGAGCGCTGAGGTGGGCTCGTCAAACAGCATAACCTCGGGTTCCATACAAAGCGCACGAACTATTGCAACTCTCTGCTTCTGACCGCCCGAAAGCTGTGCAGGATAAGCCTTGGCCCTGTCGTCAAGACCAACCTTCTGCAAAAGCTCGTGTGCCTTTGCCTCCGCCTCCTCCTTGCTCTTGCCGAGGAGCTTCATAGGTGCGATTGTTAAGTTTTTGAGAACCGTCATATTCGGGAAGAGGTTGAAATGCTGGAAAACCATTCCCATTTTCTGACGGTGTTTGTTTATATCAAGCTTGGGGTCGGTTAAATCATCGCCGTCAAAAACAATGCTGCCTCCCGTGGGGATTTCGAGCAGGTTTAAAGAGCGGAGAACGGTTGATTTTCCTGAGCCTGAAGGACCTATAATAACAACAACCTCGCCCTTATCTATTTCAAGATTTATGCCGTCAAGCGCCTTAACGGTTCCTGCGAGATAGTGCTTTTTAAGTCCTGTTACATTGATTAAGCAATTATCGTTCACTCTTCTTCAGCCTCCTTTCAAGCTTGCCGACAAGCCAGGTGAGCAGCATAACCGTTGCAAGATAGATTACTGCAACGATTCCGAGCGGAATGAAATAATCAAAAATTCTTCCGCCGATAATGTTTCCTGCCTTTGTAAGCTCAATAACGCCAACGTAACCTGCAACCGAGGTTTCTTTAAGAAGCGCTATAAATTCATTAAGCAATGCGGGAAGAACTGCCTTAAACATCTGGGGGATTATGATATATCTCATAGTCTGAACATAGTTGAAGCCGATTGAACGTCCTGCCTCAAACTGACCTTCGTCTATGCTCATAATTCCTGCTCTGAATATCTCGGCAACATATGCTCCCGAGTTGATACCGAATGCAAGTATACCAACCAGAACGCCGTTGCTCGAGAATGAGAAGATAACAAAATACATAATCATAAGCTGAACAACAACGGGAATTCCGCGGATAACGGTTAAGTATATCTTGCATATTCCGTTGAGCAGGGCAAGAAGATAGTAGCCCAAACCGCCTCTGAGCTTCATTGATTCTTTGTTTTTATCAAACGAGGTTCTTACCGCAACAACAAGAACACCGATGATAATACCGAGAATAAGCGCACCGCCCGTAATCTTCAGCGTGTTTAAAAAGCCGTTGATATACTGCATATATCTTTGCTCTTGAATAAAAGCGTTGCCAAATCTCTCGGCTATTGATAAAGTTATAGGGGTCATAGTGTTTCCTCTTTCATTAGTGAAGAATGAAAAGTGAATAGTGAAGAGTTTTTAGTGCTGCGCACAGCTTTTATAATGGGTGCGGGCAACGCACGCCATAAACTCTTAACTTTTAACTCTTAACTATAAATAAAGGGCGGATACTATCCGCCCCCTACTGCTTGTTAATTACTCAGCGTTGATATATTTGTCAACGATTTTCTGAACAGTACCGTCTGCGGTGAGTTCTGCAAGAGCAGCGTTAACCTTGTTCATAAGCTCTGTGTTTTCCTTATTGAAGCAGATTGCATAGTCCTCTTCAACATAGGTTGTATCAAGAATCTTAAGTCCTTCGTTTGCTGCAACATAGCTCTTAGCAGGCTCATTGTCGATAATAACGCAGTCAACCTTGCCTGAAACAAGTGCCTGAACTGCAACAGCGCCGTTGTCGTACTTGGTAACGTTCTCCTCGCCGAAATCATCGCAAGCATAAATGTCGCCTGTGGTTGAGGTCTGAACGCCAATCTTCTTGCCTGCAACATCGTCAACCGACTTGATGTCGCTGTCTTCCTTAACGATAACAACCTGAACGCCCTTTGCATAAGAGGTTGAGAAGTTAACGCTCTGAAGTCTTTCATCAGTTACGGTCATACCTGCCATACCCATATCGTATTTCTTAGACTGAACGCCGGGGATGATTGAATCGAATGCAACGTCTTCAATCTTGAGCTCCATACCGAGCTTGTCTGCAATTGCCTGAGCAATTTCAGCATCGATACCAACAATAGCATCGCCATCATGATATTCATACGGAGGGAACTCAGCGTTTGTTGCCATAACAAGAGTTTCTTTTGATTCTGTTTTGCTGCAAGCTGCGAATGCAAATACAACAGTTAAAACAGCAAGAACAACGCATAAAAACTTTTTCATAATTCTTTCTCCTTATAATTTGTTATATTATATACATTTTTTGTACGTTTTTTGTACGCAGTTACAATATCACAAACAAATTCCCATTGTCAACAAATATTTACTTTTATAAGCAAATTTCATAAATATGCATAAAAATGAATGTTCAAACATTTTCTCATTTTAGCAAATTAACACTTTACTTTGCTAAAGAAATAAAGTATAATAGCCTCATCCAATTTTTGAAATGAAAGAAAGAGGTATTAAAAATGAAAAAGTTTTTAGCAGTTTTACTTGCAGTTTTAGTTGTTGCATTCAGCTTTGCGGCTTGCTCTAATTCAGACAAAACATCTGATGAAACAACAAAAGCCGCTGCCGACAGCGATCTTGCTTACATTCAGGAAAAGGGCAATCTTGTTATCGGTATCACTTATTTTGAACCAATGGATTATATCAATGAAAACGGCGAGCTTACAGGCTTCGAGGTTGAATTCGGTAAGGCAGTTTGCGAAAAGCTCGGCGTTGAGCCCAAGTTCCAGGAAATCTCATGGGATGCTAAGGAAACAGAGCTTGCAGCAAAGAATATCGACTGCATCTGGAACGGAATGACAATCACTCCTGAAAGACAGGAAGCAATGAGCGTTTCAAACCCGTATCTCAACAACAAGCAGGTTATTATCTGCAAGGCAGAGAATGCTGCTGCATTCGCAGTTGCAGGCGGTCTTGACGGCAAAACAATTGTTGCTGAAAAAGAATCGGCAGGCGAAGAAACAATAAACGACGAAGCTAATGCTGATTTCTTCGCAAAGGCAACCTATGTTGCAGTTGATTCAATGAAGAACGCAATGATGGAAGTTAAGGCAGGAACAGCTGACGCTGCAGTTATCGACTATGTAACAGGTATCGGTTCTCTCGGCGAGGGCAGCGATTATGCAGACCTTGAAATCGTTGATAAGTCTTTTGCAGATGAGCAGTACGGTATTGCTTTCCGCAAGGGCAGCGATATAACCGAGAAGGTTAATGCAGCAATCAAAGAGCTTATGGAAGACGGCACACTTGAAAAAATTGCTGAAAAATACAACCTTACCGAGCAGCTTGTAAGATAATTACGTTTTAAGTTTTGCGTTTTGCGTTGCGAGTTCCCGGTTACTCGCTTTGCTCAGACAATAATTTGTTTAAATGATTTCATACAGCAGGCAGTTTATCTGTCTGCCGTATGTTTTTGTAGGAGAATATAATGACCTTTTCAACAATAACTCTTGAGCTTTTAAAGGGCTTCTGGGAAAACCTGCGGCTTTTCGGGCTGACACTTGTTTTTGCATTGCCCTTAGGACTTATTATATGCTTTTGCTCAATGGCAAAATTCAAGCCGCTCAAATGGCTTTCAAAAACCTTTGTATGGATTATTCGAGGAACTCCGCTTATGCTCCAGCTCTTCGTTGTTTTCTATGTTCCGGGAATTGTTTTCAATACCCCGATGAAAACACGTTTTATGGCGGCGCTTGTTGCCTTTGTTATCAACTATGCCGCATATTTTTCAGAGATATACAGGGGCGGAATAGAAAGCATTCCTGTTGGTCAGCACGAGGCGGGAATGGTTCTCGGTATGACCAAAAAGCAGATTTTCTTTAAGGTAACATTAATGCAGGTTATCAAAAAGATTGTTCCGCCGATGAGCAACGAAATTATAACTCTTGTTAAGGATACCTCTCTTGCAAGGGTTATTGCGGTTTCCGAGGTTATTATGATGGCGGACAGATTTACCGCAAGAGGACTTATATGGCCGCTTTTCTACACGGGCGTTTTCTTCCTCGTTTTCAACGGACTTTTAACCATTGTTTTCGGCAAAATCGAAAAGAAGCTAAACTATTATAAAGGCTAACGGAGGTTGAAGTATGGCAGTTTTAGAAGTTAAAAACATACATAAAACCTTCGCTGATACCGAGGTTTTAAAAGGAATTGATTTTGAGCTCGAAAAGGGCGAGGTTTTATCCATTATCGGCTCTTCGGGCTCGGGAAAAACAACCCTTTTGCGCTGCATTAATTTTCTTGAATTTGCAGAAAAGGGAACCATAACCGTTAACGGCGAGGTTATATATAACGGCGAAGAGGATAAAAAACATAAGGAAAAGGAACTCAGAAAAAAGCGACTCCATTTCGGTCTTGTTTTTCAGTCGTTCAACCTCTTTCCGCAGTATAATGTTATGCAGAATTTAACCCTTGCGCCCTCGCTTCTCAAAATGGGAAGCAAAGACGAGCTTGAAAAAGAGGCAAGGGAAATCCTTGAAAGGGTAAACCTTTCGGAAAAGGCGCTTTCCTATCCCTGCGAGCTTTCGGGCGGTCAGCAGCAGCGAGTTGCAATTGCAAGAGCGCTTATGCTCAATCCCGATATCCTTTGCTTTGATGAGCCAACCTCGGCTCTCGACCCCGAGCTTACGGGCGAGGTTTTGAAGGTTATCAAGGGGCTTAAGGACGGCGGAAGCACAATGATTGTTGTAACCCACGAAATGGAATTTGCAAAGAATGTTTCGGATAAGGTTATCTTTATGGCAAACGGCGTTGTTGAAGAAATCGGAACACCCTCCGAGGTTTTCGATACCCCAACGAGCGAAAAAACAAAAGCGTTTTTGGCTAATTCCTTAGAGAAATTCTAACAATAAAAAATGTAGGAGGGGCGGATATCATCCGCCCTGTTTTTTCGGGTTGTCGGGGACGCCAACCCCTACAAACTCGTTTCGGCGCAGTAGTAGGGGACGGCGTCCTCGACGTCCCATTTTTGTACCTCTAAAATAAAACACTTTGAAAAATATCTGATATAGTGTATAATAGTGTAAAGATTTCTCAAAAGGAGCAAAACCATGGAATATAAATTCAGCTTCAGTTATCTCGCAAACGGCAGCTATAAAACCGCCTCGTGCGAGAATGACGATTTTTCGCTCAATGTTCAGGAAAGCGAAAACGGCTTGAAGGTTGTTCTTGAACCCAAAACGGATATAAGGATTAACAGCTTTTTTGCATCAAGGGATTATGATTTTGCCGAGGATGCAAAATTCTTTGCAAACGGCTTCCAGTCCTGGACTGATTCAAGGGAATTTACAAGAAGCGAAAGAATGCCCGGTCTCGGTTTGGTTGGCAAGAGCCTTTTCGGAAAGATTTTCGGGCTGAATAATGTTGGCGATTATAATTTTGTTGAAGGTGAAAAAGAGGCGGGCAAATTCCATGCCCACTCGCTTGCATATGTTCGAAACGGCAACACTCTTGACTTCTTCGGCTCTTTAACCGACAGAACGGGCTATACAATCATTTATGCCGATATGAACAATAACACCCTTGCATTTTCAAAGGATCTGGAGGGCGCTGTTATCAGCGAGCCCTATGAAATTCTTGATTTGGTTTTCATAAAGGGTGAATACGATGAGGTTTTTGATAAGTATTTCAGCGCACTCGGCGTTAAGCCTCTTACCGATGAGAAGATAAAGGGCTATACCTCGTGGTATAACTATTATCAGAACATCAGCGAGGAGATTATCCTTCGTGATCTGGAATCCCTCTATGAACACAAGGAATTTGTTAATACCTACCAGATTGATGACGGCTATCAGACCGCAGTTGGCGATTGGTTTTCAATCAATGCCGAAAAGTTCCCGAACGGTATGAAGCCCCTTGTTGATGCAATCCACGAAAAAGGCTTTACAGCAGGTCTCTGGCTTGCGCCCTTCGGCGCTCAGAGGGGCTCGAAAATTGCTAAGGAGCATCCCGACTGGCTCATTAAAAACAGCAAGGGCAAGCCGATTCCCGTTGGCGCAAACTGGGGCGGCTTCTATGCGCTCGATATCTATAACGAGGATGCCCGAAACTACATAAAGAGCGTTTTCAACGAGGTTCTGAATGTCTGGGGCTTTGATCTGGTTAAGCTCGATTTCCTCTATGCTGCATCAATTATTCCGATGTACGGCAAAACAAGGGGCGAAATTGCGTATGATGCAATCGATTTGCTTCGTGAATGCGTTGGCGATAAGAAAATTCTCGGCTGCGGAGTTCAGCAGATGCCCTGCTTCGGCAAGGTTGATTTTATGAGAATAGGACCCGATATGGCGCTCTGGTGGAAGCATAATCTGCTTAGAAAAAATATGCACCGTGAGGATGTTTCAACCCCGAATGCGCTTCATAACAGCATTTATCGCCGATGCTTCAACGGCAGAGCCTTCCTGTGCGATCCCGATGTTTTCCTTCTCAGAAGAACAAATATCAAGTTTACTCCTGAGCAGCAGAAGCTTATCGGCAAGTTTATAAAGCTCTTTGGCGGAGTTCTCTTTATGAGCGATAATGTTGCTGAATACGATGCCCAGCAGCTTGCAGTTTTCGAGGATATTTTAACGGATAATGCAAAAATTCTCGCAATCAACGAAACCAATAACAAGGTTTTCATTGACTATGAGCAGGAGGGCAAAACCGACGTTCTTAAGTTCAATGTTCTTGACGGAAGCATTTATTAATGCAAAATGCATAATTAAAAGGATGATGATATGACGGAATATATTTTATTTGGAATAGTTATAGTTTTGCTGCTTGCTGTTCTTATAGCTGTTTTAACAAAGAAACCTAAAAGCGATAATTCAGTCCAGCTTCTTAACCAGAAGCTTGATATGGTTGCCGCTCAGAACCAGAAGGATTTGAATACAATTTCAAATCAGATGAAGGATTTAACCAATAAAAACTATGAGCAGCAGATTAAGCTTATGGAAACGCTGAATGTCAATGCGGAAAAGCAGACCAAGGCAATTGCCGAAGCCATTTCCTCAATGCAGAAGAGTAACGAGGAAAAGCTTGAAGTAATGCGTAAAACTGTTGATGAAAAACTGACCGAAACGCTCAACACAAGGCTTAACGCTTCGTTTAAAACCGTTTCCGAACAGCTTTCAAATGTTTATAAATCACTTGGCGAGATGAAGGAGCTTTCGGGCGGAGTTACCGATAGCGTTAAGGGCTTAAGCCGTGTTTTAACCAATGTTAAAAGCCGTGGAACCTGGGCTGAGGTTCAGCTCGGAAACATCCTTGACCAGACCATACCAGGAATGTATGAAACCAATGTTAAAACCAATCCGAAATATAACGGACAGGTTGAATTTGCGGTTAAAATTCCGAGCGCTGAGGATGAATCAATCACCTGGCTTCCCGTTGACTCAAAATTCCCGATGGAGGATTATGCAAGACTTGCTGCCGCAGCGGAGCAAGGAGATTTAGAGGCTGTTTCAAAGGCTAAAAAGGCGCTTGAAACAAGGGTTAAGGATGAGGCAAAGCTTGTTCGTCAGTATATCTCAACTCCCGAAACAACTCCCTTTGCAATTATGTATCTTGCAACCGAGGGTCTCTATGCCGAGATTATGAGCTCGCAAAACGGCGTTGCCGAACAGCTTCAGGCTCAGGGCATTATGCTTGCAGGACCGAGCACGATAACAGCGCTTCTCAATTCGCTTGCAATGGGCTTCCGCTCAATTGCCATCAACCAGAAGGCAAATGAGGTATGGAAGGTTCTCGGCGTTGCAAAGGCGCAGTATGATAAATTCGGCGATTTGCTTGAAAAGGCAAAGAAAAAGGTTGAGGAAGCGGGCAAGGTGCTTGATGAAGCCGACCACAGAAATGATGTTATTCAGAAGAAGCTTCGTAATGTTGAAAGCCTTGATACCTCGCAGAGTGAAGAAATATTATCAATAGAATGAAAAAAGGACTGCATTGCAGTCCTTTTATTTTTGCCGTGCTCAGCACCCAAAACTCTTCACTTTTATTGCGGAGCGTCAGGGGTTCGTTTGCGACCGCTCCCTGTGGGAGATAAAGGGAGCAATAAGAACTGCCGAACGGTCAAAATTTGTCGGCGCTCCAAGCCGATAACAAATTTTGGGAACCGTTGGTCGGACTGCCGCTCCCTACGATAGTTCGCCGATAGAACAGTAGGGAATGGCGACCTCGACATTCCGTTATAATAGCCGTGCGCAGCACCATAAACTTTTCACTCTTCACTCTTCACTTTTAACTCATTTAAGTATGAAAGAATCATCGGCGTTGCGATTGCCGCGGCAATCAAGTAAGAAATCGGCCATGAAAGCTGAACGCCGAGTATGCCAATGAATTGGGGCAGGGTGAGTATCAGCGGACTGAAGAACAAACCGTTCTGAGCGCAGGCAAGGAAGAAAGCCCTGCCGCTTTTGCCAACGCTCTGGAAGGTCATATTGCCAACCATAACCGTTGGAAGCGTTATGAGCGCCGCCATAAGAAATCTAAGGCATTTCGTTCCGATTTCAACAACTCCTGCATCATCCCTGAAAAGAGCAATAATCTGCGGAGCAAAGATGAAGCAAATTCCTGCCATAACAACCAGAACCGCCGTTGCATAAACCCAAAGGAATTTGATTGCCTGGCGAACTCTGCTGTAGAGCTTTGCACCGAAATTAAACGAACAAACGGGCTGGAAGCCCTGACCTATTCCGAGCGCAACGCTGAAAATGAACATTCCGAGTTTCGCCGTTATGCTTATTGCGGCAATGCATTCATCGCCGAAGGCTGCCGCCTGCTGATTGAAAAACATTGTTGAGATTGAATTGAGCCCCTGCCTTGCAAAGCTCGGCAAGCCAACCTCAATTATATCAAGCGTTGTTCGTGGTTTAAAGGAAAAATACTTAAATGCAATTCGGCTCTGGGGCTTTTTCATCAGAAACATCGAAAGCAGAATAAACATTCCGATATATTGCGAAACAGCCGTTGCAAGCCCTGCGCCTGCGATTCCCATATTAAGTTTGAAAATAAGCAGGGGGTCAAGAATGATATTGAGTATTCCGCCCGTTGTTATGCCAATCATTGCAAGCTTTGCCATTCCTTCAAAGCGCAGAATGTTGTTCATAACAAAAGAGGTTGTCATTGCAGGAGCGGCGATTAAAATATATGTTCCGTAGATTTTTGCAAGGGGAAGAATTGTTTGCGTGCTGCCCATAAGCTTCATTGAGGGCTCAAGGAAAATCAGCCCGAGCACCATAATGAACAAACCGACCGATAGTCCTAAAAAATACGCAGTCGAAGCGTATTCCCTTGCTTTTTCAATCTCTTTTGCGCCAAGGCGGCGGCTGATATTTGAGCCTGCGCCCTGACCGAACATAAATCCAAAAGCCTGAATAAGCCCCATAAGGCTTAAAAGAACTCCCGTTGCGCCGCTTGCCGCAACGCTGATTTTTGAAACGAAATAGGTATCTGCAATATTATAGAGCATTGTTATCAGCATGCTTATAACAGTTGGAATTGCAAGACGGGAAATAAGCCTGTTAACAGGCGTTTTCGTCATTTTATCAAATTGTTTTATTGCTGAATTATCCATAAAAACCCTTAATAAATCTTAGGGAGCGCAAAACGCTCCCTTTTTGTGTTTGGTCTGCCCGGCAGGATTTTCTTCTCAACTATCGAAAGCTCCACCGGAGC
>CAMYWU010000037.1 GCA_947302895.1 uncultured Clostridia bacterium
ATAATATCGCTGATAAATTGATTTACTGACTGCATCAGATTTATCTTTGATTATCAATCCGAAGCCAAGAGCAAGAATAACTTTTACTTTTGAGATAATTAAGAAATAAATTCCCCTATATTAAATCACTATCATTATAACATATTTAAAAATAAAGTCAATAAATTGTTAACAAATTGTTAATTATTTTACAATACCAACTCCCCTTCCCCGATAAATTAACAGGGTGCGTTACCGTTTTTTTGTAGGGGATGACGTCCTCGGCATCCCGCAATGAACCCTTCCCTTTTCAATGGCTTATAAATGAAACGAACACTTCTACACGGTGCGCCCAGTAGTCGCACCCTACTTTTTTTTGGTTACTCGGCAACGCTGTGTCTCATACAATGGATAAATGGGTCGTCGAGGACGCCGACCCCTACAAATGAAACAATAACATATCTATTCGAATTGTAGGGAATGGCGACTCGACATTCCGCATCGAACCCTTCCCTTTTCAATGGCTTATAAATGAAATGAACTTTTCTCCACGGTGCGCCCAGTGGTCGCACCCTACTTTTTTTTGGTTACTCGGCAACGCTGTGTCACATAAATGGTTAAATGGGTCGTCGAGGACGCCGACCCCTACAAATGAAACGTTTACGTATCCATTCGAATTGTAGGGGATGACGTCCTCGGCATCCCGCAATAAGCCCTTCCCTTTTCAACTGCGTATAAATGAAATAAACACGTCATCAAATAAAAAAACTCCCTTTTTTCAAAGGGAGTTTTTTATATTTAGTTTATCTGACAACATCTGTATAAACTGTTTCAAGAGCGCCGCCGTTATCATAGATAACATATGCTCTGTAGGAATAATCCTCAGGAAGATTCTTAACCGCAATTGCAAATTGGTCTGCGCCAACAAGCTTGGTAGATTTAGCTCGGAAAATTCTATATCCAACCTGCTGTCCTGAATTCTCAACGATTATCTGGTAATCATCAGGATGAACAGGCTCAACAGTTGCGTCTGTTCCGGGCTGTTTACCGTTAGGAATTGCGATAAGAATACCGCTTTCTTTAATTATTCCGCCGCTTTCAGCAACAATCTGAGCATTAAATGTTATTTTTTCATCAACATCAATAACTCCGTCGTTTCTGAGATAAACATTTGGTAATGAATAGCCGTGTGCTTCAAAGGTTGCCTTATCCTCTGCAACAAGATTAAGCGAATCCATTACATAGTATGTTACATCTGAACCGATATAGAACGGTCTGTAATTGCCGCCGCCAAGGTCTACGGACCATCCGTATGCATTATCGCCGCCCTTAAGCTCAATCTTAGCATTGTACTCATAAGAATCGCTGAAACTTGTTCCGCCGGTAAGAGCTGTTGCGTTTATAACAAAGGATGAAGATGCATTGTATTTATACTTAGCGATGATATCTGTATTTTCGCTGATTGATACTATATCGCCTGCATCATACCTTACTCCGCCAACGTAATATCCATCGAATGAATAGAAAGCAAATGCGGGAGTGTCAGCAGCGTTCGGAAGAGTGTATGAGCCTGAATCAACAAACTCAGCAAACTGAATCGGCTGTCCTTCAAGCTTTTCTTCGCCGTTATAGTAGTTTCTGATAATTCTTACTGTCTTCTGTGAATCCGCCTTAGTATTTGTTGTTACGTTAAGAGCGCCTGTAACCTTAACTGAAATCGACTGACCGTAGCCATAGAATGCGCTGCTCTTATGAGAAGTTCTTGAAGTTACTTCAAGATACCATGCAGTATCCTCGCTATCGGCTCTGAAAGTTATTTGGCTTCCATAGGTTGCCTTATTGTTTTCATAAGTTCCGTTTTTACAGGTTATTTCTGTAACGCCTGTATCAGCAGAAATGGTGTATTTCTTTGTGCAATAGCTAAGTGCATCAAGAATTGCTGTAACAGCATCGTCAACATTTTGGTAAGTTGCAGTACCGTCTACAACATTGATTGTATAATCGTTTTCATATGTTTTAGTTGAGCTGCTGACCATAGTGTTTGCAGTTGAAATTGCACCTGCAAGGTGTCCGTCGGTTTCCTCATATGCATCTGGGTCGATGTTATTAATTGCGGAAACTGCAGCCTCATATGTGCTGAAATCTTCAACCTCAGTTGCTGTTGAAATCGGGGTAAGACCTGCAATAGCATTTTGAATATTCGTTGCCTTCTGAGTAATTGAAGATTGTGAAGATGTGGGTTCAATTCCCTTCCATGCAACGCTCTTTGTTGCCTCTGATTTGGCTTCACCGAGTCTTGTAATAAGAGTCTGAACTGAATCTGCGCTGTACTGAGCTGCTTTGCCGTTAAGGCTCTTAAGAAGAGTATCACCCTCGGCATAAGCAGAATCAAGAGCTGTGTAGTCAGCGTGAACAAGGTCGGATGTTTTAACAGACCATACTGTTGTACTTGCTTTTACAGTTTCGCTTCCCAGAGTTATCTGATTCTTGTTGAAGAATGCAATCTCGGGTGAGCCGTTGTGCATTGCAACAACACCTTCAGCCATAACGGTGTTTCCTTTTTTAATGGTTATATAGGTTGTTGTGCTTTCTGCAGGATTCTCGGAATCGTATGAAAGCTCATACGTGTAGTTAACATTAATTGAATCCGTGCTGTAAACAACGCCCGTTGTTTCAGTTTCGTGAGAGAAGTAAACCTGATGTGAGAAATCCCAGTTAGTGGAATAGCCAGAAGGTTTAGCCTTGCTTGAATACTTAAGGTTTGTATCAATAACATCGTTAAGTGTTGACGATGCATAAATACCATCCATCTGAGATGCCTTGATATTCTTTGAAGTATCTGTTCCGTTATACATCTCGGGCATTGAAATTGTCCAGCCCGACTGTGTATAGAACGTTGGATAATTCACTGTGATATTACCGATAAACTGACCCTTTTGACGGGTTACCATTGCAGCATCAGGAATCTCTTTGTAATCATTTGCATTATTTGAAATAGGACGTCCGTGAGCTGCATAAACAAGAATTGTTTCACCGTTGTTGTTTACTGCGTTGTAAAGTGAGCCGTGGCCGGTTGATGCATAAACGTAATCATCTATTGCCACATAGTGAGGAGCCATGGTCTGGGTTCCGTGAACCTGGCTTGTGGTTGTTGCCGAAACTCCGTTGTAGTCTGTAAACGGACCTGTTGGGCTTGTTGAACGGAAGATTCTTGTTGTATAGTTATACTCATTAACGCCGAATGCAGTATAGAGATAATAATATCCGTCATGATAAATTATGAATGAGCCCTCACCTGTGCAGGTGTTCGGGTCGTTGCCCGAAGGCTGCGAAGAACAGATATATGAACCTGAGCTTGCCCATGTTGCATTTGCAAATGTAACGGGATAGCTTGCAGAGTTACTGCTGGTCTTCTTACCGTCCGTCTGAAGCTGAATTACGCAGAGGTCTTTATTAAGACCGCCGCTTTCAGACCATGCACCGTAGGACATATAAAGAGCATATCTGTTGATTGTACCGTCTGAATTGTGTCCGTAGTATACGCACGGGTCGATTGAATTAGGTCTGCCGTTTGACTTAAGAACAACGTTATATGCCTGAGCGTTTGACGAAGTTCTTGCAAGGAAGTGTTCGGGAGTTCCGTCTGCACTTTCAAGCGCAATAATTGCAGATTTGGCAGCGCCCCAGAATGAAACGGAAACATACATCATCCACTTGTTCTTTTCAAGGTTATAGCAAACATGGGGAGCCCAGATAAGATTACCTGCATAAGCTCTCTCTGAGGAGCTTGCCATATTATAAACCTCATCGCAAACCTCATCAAGAGCATCACGGTAATACATCGGAGTGAAGCTGCCGTCGTCGTTACCGCGAACAAATTCATCACGATTCTGATATGCAACTCTGCCCTCGCTGTCGCCAACGATTTCCCAGTTTACGCCGTCGTATGAATGATAAATCTGAAGACCTGTTCCGTATGAATAGTATTCAACGGTGTAGTTTGACGAAGGAACATTGTAGAGATCAACGAATTCCTGACCAACCATTGAGCCCGCAGGCATACCGTATGATGCAGTTTTAAGAGTATAAACAGTAACGGTTGTCGGGTCGTGGGTTACTGAAACATAGTTACCCTCAACAGTTGGAGTATCGGAATACCGGTCGTAGTAGCCGTCCCATACTTCCTTCTGAGTTAATGCTTTAGAATAGAAACGGATATCATCAAGATAAACATCATCACTGTGGGTCTGCCATTTGTTATCGTGTGCAAGACAGATACTTGTTGTGCTGTCCGTTATCATATTAATCAAATCGCTTGCAGAAAGCGTACCGCCTGAAGAAGCTAATGTGTTCGGTAAATCGTGAGGAACACCGTTGATATAGATGGTAACAGCCTCGCCAACAGTAGAAGCATTAGGATTAATTGTTACTGCAATATGCTGCCAGTAGCCAGCATACTTACTTGCAGTAAACTGTGTCTGGTCATATTCTGAAGGAACAATATCAAAATAGCGAGATGTTGTTTCAGCATATGAGATATTACCTGTAAGCTCAATCATGAAGTAGCCGCGCTGGTCGGTTGGATTGGGTCTTCTGAAGGCAATACCGTTTCTTGCAAGAGTTCCGCTCGGAACGCTCTTGTTATTTGTTGTGTTCTGAGTTTCCATTGCTCTCCAGAACGAAATTGTAACACCGTTTTCCTGTGCAAGTGCTTTTGTATATGCATCAGCAAACGGGTTTGATGAAAGCTGTGCATATGCTTCACCTGAACCGCTGTTTGAGCCTGATATTTTAAGGGCATTCTTTCTTAAATCGCCCGAGGTTCCGCTTTCACCCTGGTCGGAAATGCCCTGCCTGTCGCCTGCTTTTTCAGCAACAGCGATTGTTGCAGTGTCCTGCTTAACGATGTTAACACCCTTTGCGTCGTTTGTTGTATATGTTCCGTTTGAAACGGAGCCGTTAAACGATTCATGATAGATAAGAGCATCATATCCGCCGTTGAAAAGGTTCTTTGTTGCAGATGTGTTGTAGTTTCCGTCCTTAACATCCTTTGAATAAGCGGTGATTGTAATATACTTAGCTTCGTTAATTGCATTAGCTAAATCGCTGTTATCTTTAAGGTCAATACCATTTTCCTTATCATATGTAAATACGCCGGCAACGTCATCACCTGTTCCGCTTATTGCAACGCCGTCTGCACTAATGGTATAAACGATATCGTCTGAGTAATTAACAGTATCATAAATTATAATCTTATCTCTGTCGTATCTGTTTTTATTGTAGTATGTATTTGAGCCGGGAGCTTCAACATAAATATCAAAATCAGCCTCACGTGCAAGAGTTACAGAAGCAGTTCCCTCAGACTTAGCGATAACATCATCGCCGTTCTTAATAACGGTTCTAACGCTAATCTGATTAACAGAAGCATAGGTTGAGCCTGAAAGTGCTTCAAATGCAGGGATTTCGCCGTTTGCGCTGTCCTGCCATTCGCCTGAGCCGTATTTATACTGAATTGTTATTGTATTGCCATCATTAGTTGCAGCCTTGGTTGCCTGAACTGAAGAGCCGAGAGCAACAATTCCGCTTGCAGGGATTGCACCGCCGTCAACTATTCCTGTAAACGAAGGATCCTGAAGACGATAGAAGGTTTCTCTTGCAATGTTTGACTGTGCGCCACCCTGTGTTTCAGTACCAATTGCCGTTACAATTGCTTTATAATGACTGTTATCAAGGAATACAGCAATATCAGTATTTGAATTAAACGAGAAGCTTCCTGTTCTGTCGGGAGCACCGCTTGTGTTATCAACATCATAGTAGATGTTATAAGTAACAGTTCCTGCAGCTTCACTTTCAGTTGAAGCGATATTTATTTTATCATTAACTCCGAGATATACATCGTTGTTAAAGAGCGAAATAGTCGGCGTTTCAATATTTGATTTAACCATCAAATTATCATATGCACTGCTGAGTTCAGAAGCGAGCTGAGCTGCAGTTTTTGAAGCAACTGCTGTATGACCGTATCCGTTTGCAGGAATTGCAGCCATATGAGCAACAGCGTTTTCATAAGCTGTTTCAAAAGAATCATAATTCTCAAGAATGTCGCTGTTTAAAGTGCTGCTGTTGTATATTTCCTGTGCCGAGAAAGCTCTTCCTCCCTCAATATCAGGGAAGGACTTTGTGTTAAGTCCGTTTAATAAATAGCTGCGAAGAGTATCATAATCAGAAGAATCCGCAGAAGGTGCAGCAACCGTTGAAAGCTGACCTGAAACTATTGACGCTCTGTTTTGTGCGCTTTCGTAGCGGCTTGCTGCATTAGAATCAACAGCATCTGTGAAATATGAGGTAATGCTGTAATTAGTGGCATCATCATATTTCGATAAAACATTGCTAAGTCCGCCTTCTCTGTATGATTCAACAGAGGTTAAGTAATTTGTTTTTCCCGCAATTGCATCTCTGACCTGAGCATAGTTAACAACGTATCTTGAACAATTTGCAATTATGGAGTTATAAGCTCCACGCTCCTGATTGTAAAGAGTATAGTAAATTGTATTGTTATTATTGTAAGCGTTGCTGCCCTTATACTCCATTTTGTTGATGTAGTATCTTGAATTCGTCCAGCTTACCTGCTGATTATAGTTCGACCCGTATGTTCCGCCGAAATTCTCACTTGTGCCGTATGTATTCCAAGGAATACCGTCATTCCAGGTTGTTGAATAACCAATCCATCTTCCTGTGAAACCAAAGTATGAATCGCTTGTATCGGAAGAACTTGTGTTATTGCTCGAAGAAACATAGCAGTATGCACAACTTCTGTTTGAGTTATTTGCTCTTTTAATCTCAAAACCTGCTGGGAATCTTGGTCTTCCTGTAGAAGTAACACCATCGTAGTACATAACAACAACAGCAGGAACATATGATTTATAACGCAGGTTTCCGCAGCTTCCTTCATCAGAGAAATTTGTTGAAGAAGAAGCATACAAAACCTTGTTGTAGTACGCTGAATCTGCATCATAGTTAGCAAGTTTAACGCTGACTGTTCCCGTATATGCGCTCCATGCAGTCATATTATCTGTAGCTGTTTCAAGATTGCTTGCAAGAGCTGCAATATCAACAGATGTATCGCCGCCGTAAACATACGCATCAAAGCCTTTGTTTGCAGCAACATAAGCGCTGTATGCAGCGCTCATATTTTTATATACGGTGCCGTTCATCTTGTTTTCATAATTAATCATTGCAAGCTGAAGATCCTTTGCCTGGGATGTAGCAAAGATTCTTACATTTTTCATATGACCTGTGTAGTCGTGATTAGGAGTAGTGTCCCCTGCTCCGACGTAGTAATCAGTCAGCGATGAAATAGCCGCAGCCACTTCAGCGTCAGTCATACCGCCGCCATTAGTTGTTGAACCATAGTTTGATTTGTATGTAACAGTAAAGTCCACACTGCCGTCTGTAAGGTCTTTAACAATAAGATCAAGTGAACCGTCCGTATTCATAACATAGGTCATTCTGTAATTATGCCACCATAAGCAGTCATTACTGTTTTTTGAATATGTTGTCGACAAATGAGCACTATCTGTATAAGCGCCTTTGTATATACGGGTCTTTGTTCCGTTAGTAATAACAAGCGATGGTCTTTGGTCCCATTCACTGTTTCCGTTTACAAATGTCATACGATTGCTGCCGCCGACATAATTCATTGCCCAGGTGTCTGCTCCGAGATCACCTGTTACAATTTCGTACGAAACTATAAAACCGCTTGTTTCGGTTACAGAGCTGAGCGGAGTATCGCTGAGCTTTGCGTATGACCCGCTTACAAAGTTTGCGGAGCCGTCCCACGAAACATTAGCACTTGAAGCAATATTGCTTGTAGTATCCTTTGTAAAATAAGAATACTCCGACTTTGTTCCGCTTGGCGCAGTATCTGCAAGTGCAGTTAAAGCAAAGGTTGGAAGCATTGTTGCAACCATTACCGCTGCCATTAGGATTGATAAGATTTTTTTAGATGTTTTTTTCATAAAAATCCTCCATTCTCAAAAATCTTTCAATAATTTGAATTAGGGTATATAAGCCCAATATCCCATAATCGAATAAATTATATCATATATTATAATTTAATGCAACACAGTAACCTAACTTTCAGAAATTAATAACAGAGGTATTAATTATTATCAAAACAAAAAAAGCGGAGTGTTCTTGCGAACACTCCGCTCTTTTGTTTTAGAATTCCCAATCGTATTCATCACCGTTACCGAGGTCATCGCTTGTGGTAATCTGAGAGGTTATAGTATATTTTGTGATTTCAATTTCTGCTTCATTAAAATTTTTTTTCATTCTATAACCTCCTTTAGTTAGATTGTGTCGTCAATAATGTCTGTGTAAACAGTCTTAATCTGGTTGCTATCATTCTTATCAACGTACATAACATAGCCTCTGTACTTGTATGCTCCAGACATAGAAGTTGTTACACCTATTGAGAACTGATTTGCGCCAACGGTCTTGGTTGCTTTTGCACGAAGGATTGAATAGTCTTCGCTTACGTTAGAACCTGCATTTTCAACAATAACATCAGCGTTGGTTATTGCTCCGCCGGCTTTTGCTTTGCCAAGAAGAATACCGTATTCTACAACCTCAAAACCGTCTGTTACATACATTCCGTTGAATGAAATCTTCGTCTTTCCGCTGCCGTCGGTGAGAGCTGTCTTAACAGCTCCGCCATCTCTGAGGTAAACAGTCGGAACGCCGGTATATCCGGTTGGCTTGTTTGCAACAGCCTTAAGTTCAATTGAATCAGTAACAAAGTATGTTAAATCGGAACCAACATAGAACATTGTTTCCTTTCCGCCTTCAACCTTAACCCATCCGTATGCACCAGGTGCAGATTTCTCAATCTTTGTGTTAAACGCTGCAGACTGGTTATAAAGGTCGCCGTTTCCGGTTGTAGATGAAATCTTAACAGTATAAGCTTTTACAGTAGTAGGTGCGTAATTTGCATTGATCAAAGCGTGATTACCTGTAATAGTGATTTCAGCGTCCGGAGCATAATGAACTCCGTTATATGTGTAATCTACGAAGCTGTAGTATGCAATTGCAGGAGCTGCAGGAAGAGTATATGTTGAACCAACATATGTTCTGAGGATAATGCCGTGGGTTGAAGTATTATCAGTATAGTTCCTGTTGATTGTAAGCATATTCGGAGTACTGTCAGTCTTATTAACAGCACGAACATTAAGGTTACCAAGAACGCTTGTGCTTACTCTTGAACCATATCCAAGATACTGCTCCGCTCTTGATGTTGAACCTGAATTATAGCTCATAAACCAAGCTGTATCAGCATTCTTTGAGTCAAAAGTCATCTTTGTTCCATATGAAGCCTTGCCGTCTTCATATGTTCCGTTATTTGAGCTGATTTCAACATCTGCTGTTGCAGTTATATTATACTTCTTAACGCTGTTTGATAAAGCTGTAAGCATTGTTGATACAGCAGCATCTACATCAGCCTGTTCAACACCATTATCAATAACGTTAATCGTTGCACCGTCATAACCTACAGCAGTTGTATAAGTTACAGCTGATTCAGCGCCTGATATAGCAGTTGAAATTGATTTAGATTCTTCATCGTATGCATCAGTGTCAAGCTTTGTAATCTTGTTATATGCAGGATTAAATGCTGAAACGTCAATATAATTTTCATTTGTAGAGGTTGAAAGTGCCGCAACTGCGTTATTTATAGATGTTGCATATCCGTTTGCAGTTGTCTGAACAGCCTGACCGTAATCAAGTCTTGCTTCGGCATCAGAATTAGCATATTCAACGGTTGAGCCTGTTGTTAATGCAGTCTTAATATTATTAATTGCCGCAGCCTTATAGATAGCTTCCTTACCGTCAAGTGAAAGAAGAGTATTTCTTCCTAATGCGTATGCAGTATCAAATGTTGACATATTAGCAATT
>CAMYWU010000038.1 GCA_947302895.1 uncultured Clostridia bacterium
CGCCAACAGGATTATTAATGCGGTGATAAATAAGAACATAAATATAACTCAAAAAGCAACCGAAGCTCACTCCTAAAATTGCAGCAGCCGAGGATATAGGATAAATCAGACTGAGGGCTTCCACATCGCTCGAAACAGCCCTTGATAAAACCATTCCCGTTGCAGAGTAGTTATTAAAGAGATACGCCATTGAAAACTTTGCAAAAGCTACACCGAAAACAAGCTTTAAAACAGCTTCGATTGTTTGTGATACCGAGGTTGGACGCATATTCATAAAACCCTCATAGTATCCCCTGTATGAAGCCGCAAGCGAGGAAAAGAGAATTGAAGGCGCAAGCGCAAAAACACAATAAATACTCTTTGGCGAAGAAGCAATTAAATCGCAGTATGGCTTTGAAAGAATAAGCATCAGCGCCATACCAATCAAGCCCGCTGCAAAAAAGAGTTTATCCGCACTCTTTTTAAGAGCGCCAAGCGCCTCTTTGTTTTCCTGTGCTTTATACTTTGCAGTTATCTTTGAAAGCGCCACCGGAAAGGCTCCCATAATAACGGCGTGTATGGGAAGGCAGAGATTATATGCAACTCCGAAATATCCCCTTCCCACTGCACCTATATATGCAGTCAGCGGAATTTTATAAAACGCTCCGATAAGCTTAACTATAATCGAGGTTATCAAAAGCAGAAGGGCTGATGAAATATACTTTGATTTAAGATTCACATAACCACCTAAAAAAAGCAACGCATATGCGTTGCTTTTAGTTTCAATTTGCAAAATACGAGCAATTACTCGTCTGCTTCAATATTAACGTCCTGAGTATCCTGAGCCTCTTTCATTATTACGCTGTCAATAAGCTCATCATGAAGCGCTGTGATTTCAGCATCAAGAAGCTCCGCTCTTGATTTGAGAAGCTGAATCTCCTGAAGCTTTGCCTGGATTTCATCTTCTTCAATCTCTTCGCCGATATAAGCGTCATACTGAATTTTACCGAAGGCTTCATAAGCTTTATTAAGCTTTGTTTTTGTATCAAGAAGCTCTATCTTCTTTTTTGAAATTTCTATTCTTTCAGCGCTCTTTTTTGTTGCCTGCTCGGCATAGTTTTTTGTTTTGGTTAAAACCTCTTCAAAATTGCCGTGCTTAGCGCTGTTTAATACATGGTCAACACCTGAAAAGATATCATTAAGATTCTTCATCTGAATCACCTCTCTGATATCATTATATTACAATCTGTTGAATTATGCAATACTAAAAGCAATACAATTATTAATATGCATTGTAAAATAATGATATTCCTTGTTTTTTGTTAATAACCTCATCAAAGTTATTTATATACTCATAGGGATATTTATAATTATATATTCTTTCAATATTATTATAGCTTCCCTTTTTAAGCTTAGTAACTCCGCCTGCGCCCGCTGCAAAAACGCTATGGGTTTCATCCATCATAAAGATGTTATAAAGGCATTCAAAACCTTCCTTTGCATAGCCCGTATTTTCAAGATTACCGAGGGACTTGCTCTGGCGATACATATAATAGGGATTATATCCGTTTGACTTCAGCTCACTATACGCAAAATCTATCATCTGCGCTGCTTCCTGTTTTCTTGCAATATCAAAATACTCATTTTCTGTTACAAGAAATGCTCCGCTTTTCAGCGAAAGATTATGAACGGTTATGCTCTGAGCGCCGAGAGCTTCGGCAGTTTTAACGCTATGCTTAAACGAATCAAGATTGTCCCCGCTCAAGCCTGCAATCAAGTCTGTGTTTATATTTTTAAACCCGAGCTTCTTTGCAAGCTCAAAGGCATCAAGCGTTTGTTTAACGCTGTGCTTTCTTCCTATTGCATCAAGAACATCATCGTTAAAGCTCTGAGGATTAATGCTGATTCTGCCAACCCCGTGGTTAAGAAGCGCCGTCAGCTTTTCTTCGGTTATTGTATCGGGTCTGCCTGCTTCAACTGTAAGCTCTCTGAGATTTGATAAATCAAAATTCTTTTCAACAGCGCACAAAACCCTGTCGAGCTGATTTGCAGAAAGGGTTGTCGGAGTTCCGCCGCCAAAATAAATTGTTTCAAGATTTAAGCCAAGACTATCTGCAATAACGCCTATTTCTTCAAGCTCTTTACAAAGCAGTTTTGTATAAGGCTCAATCAAATCCTTTGCATTTTCAATACTGTGGGAAACAAAGGAGCAATAGGAACATCTTGATGGGCAAAAAGGAATTGAAATATACAGCGAAAAGGAATTATCCTTTGAAAGCGATATGATTTTGTTTTCCCTTTGCATAACCTCAAAGGCAAGGTCTATTTTTTTATCCTGAGCCAAATCCTCTCTGAAAAGTTCCTTAGCCCTTTCTTCTGAGAACCTTTCCGCTCTTGAATGCATAAGTCTTGCAGGGCGAACTCCATACAGTATACCCCAGGGAGGTTTAAAACCCGTAAGCTCGCTTAGAGCCTCAAAAAGCAAAACGGATATGGCATGCGCTATATCCTCGTTTTGCTTTATTTTATTCTCTTTATGGATTTTCTTTGAAAACAGCTGAGCATCAACAAAAACAACGCCGTTATTATACTCGGTTGTTATATAATTGCCGTTATCCTCTCCGAGCTTTTCAAGCGGAAGAAAGGTTAAGGCAATCTTTTCTGTTTGGTATGAACAGCTGTGGTTTATATTTTTAAGTATCATTTCATATATGGATTATTAATTCTTTCAAAATTAAGTGTTGTTTCTTCCTCGTGCCCGGGCATAACCTTATAGTCGCCCTCAAGAGTTGCAAGTCGGCGCATTGAATTAATCATCTCCGGAAAAGAGCCGCCCGGAAAATCAGTTCTGCCGCAGGAACAGCAAAACAGAGTATCGCCCGAAAACAGGTAATCCTCAGCGATAAAGCAAACGCATCCCTTGGTATGCCCCGGGGTTGCGATAACTTTTATATCAATATCGCCAAGAGGAATTATATCTCCGTCTTTCAGGATAATTTCTGCATCAACATTATTCTGCGCTTCGCCGCAGAAAATCGCAAGCGAAAGCCTTGCAGAATTGAGCATACCCTCATCCTCTTTTGAGATTGCAACCTTGCAGGAAAACTTTTCCTTTATTTCTTTAACTCCGATAATATGGTCAAAATGCCCGTGGGTTAAAAGGATGTACTGCAAATCAGTATCGCCGATAAAGCTAAGCATTTTTTCGCTGCATTCGGTGCAGTCAACAAGCGCCGACTGATTTGTTTTTTCATCAACAATCAGATAGCAGTTATTTCCCATATTACCGAAAGTGCCACTTTTAACAAGCATATTTACAGCTCCTTGCTATCCATAATTATTGTAACAGGGCCATCGTTTATAAGGGATACCTGCATATCCGCTCCGAACTCGCCTGTTTCAACATTTCTGATTCCTGCATCCCTGAGTCCCTGAACGAAGTATTCATAAAGCGGTATTGCATCGCTCGGCGCAGCGGCGCCTATAAAAGACGGGCGTCTGCCGTGGGAGCAATCAGCTGCAAGAGTGAACTGGGAAATAACAAGCATTTCTCCGTCAACATCAAGGCAGGAGAGATTCATTTTGCCGTTTTCATCCTCGAAAATTCTCAAAAACGGAACCTTCTTAAGAAGCTTATCGGCATCCTCCTTTGTGTCGCCTTCAACAACGCCGAGCAATATCATAAATCCCCTGCCGATTTCGCCGACTGTTTTACCTTCAATATCAACTCTTGAATTTTTAACTAATTGAACAACAGCTTTCATAAGCTCTCCTTATTCAGATCTTTCTATCAAATAAACGCCATTGATTTTTGAGAGTGTTTTTATAACGGATTCAAGATGCTCTTTTCCGTTAACGGCAATTGTTAGATTAGTTAAGCAGTTACCGTCATTAATCGGGCGTGCAGAAATACCGTGAATTCTTATATGCGCACCTGCAAGAGCGGTTGTTATATCAAGCAAAACGCCCTCTCTGTTTATTGCATAGATATTAATTGTTGAGTAAACCTCAACCTTGATATTTTCGTTCCATTTTGCCTTAACCCAACGCTCGGGCTCCTGCGCAGCGGAAATATCAACGGGAACATTTTTGCAGCTTCTTCTGTGGATAGTAATACCGTGTCCTCTTGTTATGAAGCCGATAATCTCCTCACCGGGAAGCGGACTGCAGCATTTACCCATATTAATCGGGCTGTTATCAAAGCCCTCAACAATAATTGAGCCCTTTGCCTTTGAAGGCTCGCTGAGCTTCTGAATTGTTTCATCAACGCTGCTCGTTTCTTCTTCCTTGGGCTTCCAGTTTTTATTATATTCATCCTTAATGCCTGGCATCAAACGGTTGAGCTGTATTCCGCCATAACCGATTGCAGCATAGAAATCATCAACACTTGTCAGCCTTGAGCGCTCAGTAAGCTTAAGAATAAATTTCTGATAATCCTCATCATTAAGGCGGATATAGTTTCGCTTAAACTCTCTTTCAAGATCGCTTTTGCCCTGCTGGATGTTTTCTTCTCGCTTTTCATGCTTAAACCAAGCGCGGATTTTTGAACGTGCCTGACCGGTTTTCGCAATATTCAGCCAGTCCCTTGACGGACCCTTATCCTGAGCCTTTGTTGTTATTATCTCAACAACCTGACCTGTTTTAACAACGGTATCAAGCGGAACAATTTTTCCGTCGATTTTTGCACCCGTTGTTTTATTACCTACTGCGGAATGAATTGCATATGCAAAGTCGATAACGGTTGAACCCCTCGGAAGACTTTTAACGTCGCCCCTTGGAGTTAAAACAAAGACCTCATCCATTGATAAATCGCCCTTGATGGTTGAAATAAGCTCAACGGGGCTTTCCGCATTATCATTTTCAACCATACTGTTTATCCACTGGAGAGATTTATCAAGGCTGTCCTGGCCGCCTTTGCCGAGCTTATATTTCCAGTGCGCAGCAACACCGTATTCAGCAGTCTGGTGCATATCCCAGGTTCTTATCTGAACCTCAAAGGGTATGCCCTGCTTTGAAAAAACGGTTGTATGAAGCGACTGATACATATTGGGCTTGGGCATTGAGATATAATCCTTGAATCTTCCCGGAAGCGGAGTAAACATATCGTGGATTATACCAAGCGCATTATAGCAATCCCTTGTTGTATCAACAATAATTCTTACTGCGTATATATCATATATCTGCTCGAAGCTTCTGCCCTTTATATATACCTTCCTGAATATGCCGTGAACGGATTTAACTCGGGAGGTTATCTGGATATTATTCATAACGGGCTTAAGCTCGGCGCTTATCTGTTCCTTGATTTCAGCAAGGAATTTAACGCCCTCCTCCCTCTTCATAGAAAGAGAGTCCTCGATTTCCTTATATGCAATCGGGTCAAGATAGCGGATTGCCAAATCCTCAAGCTCCTCCTTGAAGGCTCTGATACCAAGCCTGTGAGCAATCGGAGCATAGATTTCAAGAGTTTCAAGCGATTTTTCACGCTGCTTATATTTGGGCATATGCTCAAGAGTTCGCATATTATGAAGTCTATCTGCAAGTTTAATAATAATTACTCTTACATCCTGGTTCATTGCAATAAACATTTTTCTGATGTTTTCAGCCTGAACCTCCTCACGGGTTGAAAGCGGAATCTGAGTAAGCTTTGTAACGCCGTCAACAAGAAGCGCAACATCATCGCCAAACTCTTTTTTGATATAGTCGAGATTATACTCTGTATCCTCAACAACATCATGAAGCAAAGCGGCAACAATACACTCGTTATCCATTCCAATTTCAAAAAGAATTTTTGCAACGGCAACAGGGTGCATTATATAAGGCTCGCCGCTTCTTCTGCGCTGGTCCTTATGCGCTTCCTTGGCAAGCTGATATGCTTTTTCAATTATCTGGCTGTCATATGAGGGATTATTCTTAACCTCTTCAATAAATTCATCAAATCGGTCGTTATATTCCTCATATTTAATCTCGTTACTCAAAACTAATTCGCTCCTTTAATTCTCTGAGAACCTGAGTTTCTTCAAGATTAACCTTTTTATTAACTCTGTTTATAATTATTTTTTCACCTTTAATGCTTATTAATGAGCTTTCTTCAAACGCCCTGAGCGCAAATATAAGCTGAGCATAACTGAGCTTGCTCTGAAGGCGGAAATACAGATTATCAATTCCGAAGTTATATCCTCCGAGAGCTGAAATATAGCGATATATTTCGGCGCTGATTTCTCTGCTCGGATAAAGGCTTTTATCAGCTTTTTTTGTCTGTACATAAAGCTCATAATCATTCTTTTCTTCAAAATATCTGCCATCATCAGCGCTGCTCAGACGAACATCGAGCGCCTGAACGGATAAATAACGTCTGCCGTTGAACAGATTATCCGAAACTCTGACCGCCAAATCAAGAAAATCGCCCTGACTGAACGGAAATTCATCATACGGTGATGAAAACTTTACAACTCTGATTGTACGCCCCCTCTTTTCGAGCTCAAGCCTGATATGCTTGCCCTCGCTCATCGGAGTAACGCTTACTAGCTTCATTTTATTTATTCTGAAAACTGCCTGTGGATTAGACGCCCCATAGGGCTCAAGCACGGACAGATTATTAACTAAATCAAGACCCAGATAATACGGCGAAAGCATACAGTCAACTGTAAGCTTCTGAGGCGGCATAATCTCGTATTCATTTAAAGCATATTCGTTTATATGCTTTGTAAACAGTGAAATATTCTCAGCTTCAAGGGTTACGCCTGCTGCAAGCGGATGACCGCCATACTGAATAATATCCTCTTTGCACGAGCCGATTGCTTCAAAGATATTGAAACCCTCAATGCTTCTTGCCGAGCCCCTTGCAACTCCGTTTTCATCAATACCGATAATAATTGCGGGCTTTGAATATTTCTCAACAATATGGCTTGCAACAATACCTACAACACCCTGATGATAGCCCTCGCCCTCAATAACAATAACCCTGTTTGAAACAAGCTCGGGCCTTTTTGCAATCTTTTTAAATATGTCATCAAGAATGCTTTTTTCCTCTTCCTGACGGTTTGTGTTTTCGCTGCAAAGCACCTTGAATTTTTCGCAGCACGAAGAATAATCGCTGCTCATAAGGAAATCAACAGCGGCATTCGCATGGCTCATTCTGCCAACTGCGTTGATTTTTGGGCAAAGCTGAAAGGCAATATCATTTGCGCTGTATACCTTATCCGCATTTATATCCTTAAACGCTTTAACCGCAGTTCTCGGATTATTATTAATCCGCCTTAGTCCCTCACGGACAAAAACCCTGTTTTCATTAACAAGAGGAACAACGTCGCCGATAGTTCCTATAGCAACTAAATCAATATATTCATCAACAAGCTCATCAATGTTCTCACCGCTTAAAGCACATATCAGCTTAAATGCAACACCTGCTCCGCAGTAATCACGGAATTCAAGCTCGTTATCCTTTCTGTGCGGGTCAACAACGGCTTGTGCTCTCGGTAGCTCCTGTGATGGCTGATGATGGTCTGTTACAACAAGCTTCATGCCGAGCGAATATATGTATTCCGCCTCTTCAATTGCGCTGATGCCGTTATCAACAGTTATGATGAGCTTTGTTCCCTTAGCTGCTATTTCATCTATAGCGCTGTTATTAAGTCCGTAGCCCTCGCCTTCTCTGCTCGGGATATAATGAAAAACATCCGCACCCTCTTTTTGCAGAAATGACAGCAGGATTGCAGTTGAGGTAACTCCATCGCAGTCATAATCGCCAAAGACGCAGATTTTTTCATTCTCACGCATTGCCTGCTTAATCGCTTCGCAGGCTTTATCCATATCCTTAAAAACGTAGGGCGAAATAAGCTTAACACTTTCGCAAACAAATTCCGAAAATGCAAGCTCCGAATCGATACCCCTTGCAACAAGAAGATAGGCAATGAATGGGTCAATATTAAATTTTTCACTTAAATTATTGGCAAGAGTTTTGTCCCCCTGCCTCATAACCCATTTCTTTACAGACATTATGAATTTTTATCCACCTTGTGAAATTTCTTTAAATTACCCGCTTTTTCGGCTCTCTTTTCAAGCTCCTTTTCAACATCCTCAATTGATATGCCCTGATGAGCCATAAGAACAAGGGTGTGGTAAAGAAGGTCGCAGATTTCGCCAACGGTTTCTTCATTCTTTTCATTCTTAGCGGCGATAATAACCTCCGAGGCTTCCTCGCCGATTTTCTTTAAAATCTTATCCGTTCCCTGTTCAAAGAGATAGTTTGTATATGAGCCCTCAAGCTTTGCATCCCTTCTCTCAAGGATAGTTTCAAAATCATTTCTGATACAATCCATAGTTTATTATTCCTTGTTAAATTCGATATCGTTAAAAAAACAGCTGTGGTTTCCTGTATGGCAGGCAGCGCCTGTTTGAATAACCTCAATTAAAAGTGTGTCGTCGTCGCAATCGCCCTTGATTGAAACAATCTTCTGAAGATGTCCCGAGGTTGCGCCCTTGTTCCAGAGCTCCTGCCTTGAACGTGAATAAAACCAGGTGTAGCCCGTTTCAAGAGTTTTTTTCATCGACTCCTCGTTCATATATGCAAGCATTAAAACCTCGTTTGTTGAGCTTTCCTGAATTATTGCAGGAATGAGCTCACTTTTTTTGAAATACTTTTTAACATCAATCATTTGCACACCTCAACGGCTTCTCTTAAATCAAGAGTTCCCTTATATAAAGATTTTCCGCAGATTGCTCCGTACAGTTTGTTATCACGAAGAGCAATAATATCGCCAATATTTGTAACTCCTCCCGAAGCGGTTATATCGCAGGAAACAGCATTATTAAGCTCACAAAGCTGCTGCAGATTCGGACCGCTTAAGGTTCCGTCCTTTGATATATCGGTATAGATTATATTTTTAACGCCGAGAGCTTCCATACGCTTTGCAAGGTCTATGAAATAAACCTCCGAGCTTTGAGTCCAGCCCTCCGCAGCTGCATAGCCGCCTTTTGCATCTATTCCGACTGCAATTATATCTCCAAAGCTCTTAACAGCCTCTTCAACAAGCGCAGGATTCTTAAGCGCAACAGAGCCGAGAATAACACGGCTGATTCCGTTTTCTGCATAGAATTCAATATCCTGCATTGTTCTGATACCGCCGCCGATTTCAACCTTAAGATTAGTGTTTTTTGCAACCTCAATAAAAACGGCGTGGTTAACTCTTTTCTTTTGAAGCGAGCCGTCAAGGTCAACCATATGAATCCAGCTTGCGCCTGCTTCTTCAAAGCTCTTTGCAGTTTCAAGCGCATTATCGGCAACCTGCTCGGCTGTTGCAAAATCGCCCTTAAAGAGCCTTACGGGTTTGCCTTCAATTATATCTATTGCGGGAAAAATTTTCATATTTCAATTACGAATTACGGATTACGAATTACGAATTTCGGTTACTCGCTTTGCTCGAACAATAATTCAGTAATTGCAACTCGTTACCTTTCTTATCATTTTTATTACCAGATGCATTTAACTGCTTTTAATTACAACTCATAATCCGAATTATGTTAACAAATAAATGAAACGAATTTGTGTTATTTCAACACACTGGGCTTATTGACCGGCAGATACCATAATTCGTCATTCGTAACTCGTAATTCGTAATTAAAGTGCTTCCGTCCTCGTTTGGTTTGAGCGCAATTTTGAGCGCATGGGCAACTGCCTTGAAAATCGCCTCAATCTGATGATGAGCGTTATTTCCGTAGGGAACGTTTATATGAAGCGTTATACCTGCGTTCATCGCAAAGGCTCTCCAGAACTCCTCGCAAACAGCTGTTTCAAAATCTCCGCAAAGTTCCTGCTTAAAATCAGCGTTGAATACAAGAAACGGTCTGTTTGATATATCAAGCGAAACATTTGCAAGCGCATCATCCATCGGGATGCTGAAAAAGCCGTATCTTTCAATACCCGAAAAATCTCCGAGCGCGTCCTT
>CAMYWU010000039.1 GCA_947302895.1 uncultured Clostridia bacterium
AGATGCCTGGGCTGAACAGCTTGCAACCATGGAGGAGGCTCAGGCTAAATTCTTCACCGAGGTCAGCACCGATATTCCCCTTCCCGATGCATATAAGGTTACGGTTAAAAATCTTGCTCAGTTCAGGCAGACGGTAAGCGATATAAACGCGCTTGATAATATCGATACGGTTCGCAATAACGCAGAGCTTGCAAAGAAGCTCGACACAATAAGCCACGGCATAAGCATTATTGCAATTGCCATTATTGCAATACTGTTTGCAATATCACTTTTCATTATTTCAAACACAATTAAATTAACGGTTTATTCACGCCGCCTTGAAATCAGCATTATGAAATCCGTTGGCGCAACAAATTCCTTTGTTCGCCTGCCCTTTGTTGTTGAAGGAATGATTCTGGGAATCGTTTCTGGTGCGGTTTCGCTCGGTGTTGTTTGGGGTGTTTATGAATTTTCAACAAGGCAGTTTGCAGAGCTGTTTAAATCAGTTGGAATAAGCCCTCTTCAGTTCACCGACTATGCATTGATGATGCTTGGAGTTTTTCTTGCAATCGGAATCATTTCTGGTGTTGGCGGTTCGCTCATAACAATGAGAAAATATCTTAATAAGGAAGGCAGTGAGATAAGTGCAATCTAAAAAATTTGTTAAGCTGATTTCGTTGGTTTTAAGCCTCGGTTTCATTTTCGCTTCGCTTGCATCAACTCCTGCACTTGCAGCTTCAACAAAGGATTTGAAGGATAAAAAATCCAAAATCCAAAGACAGATAGACGATGCGGAAAAGGAAATTGATAAGCTTGCCGCAGAGAAAAAGGAAACCCAGGATTATATTGCTGCGCTCGATAAAAAAATCCAGCTCAAGCAGGATGAAATTGATGTTCTTCAGGCAGAGGCTGATGAGCTTCAGGCTGAGATAAACAAGGTTGAAAGCTCAATTTCCAAAACAGAAAAAGAGATTGAAAAAACTCAAAAGGAAATTGATAAGAAGCAGGCTCAGTTTGATAAAACCTTTGATGAATATTGCCAGCGACTTCGTGCAATGTATATTTCGGGAAACGCAAGCAATCTTGAGGTTTTGCTTACAAGCACCGATATCAGCTCAATTCTTACCCGCTCGCAGATGATTAAATCAGTTTCCGAGCAGGATAGCGATACCCTCAATTCGCTCATCGAGCAGATGGAGCAGATTGAAAAGGATAAGGCTGCCCTTGAGGAAAAGATTATTCAGCTCGGCAAGGATAAGGAAAAGCTTGAAGCTGATAAAAAGGAGCTTAATACAAACATCTCAAAAATCAAGGCTTCAAAAAGAGAGCTTGATAACGAGGTTGCCGAGTGCAACGCATTAATCAAAAAGCTTTCTTCAAAGAGCGCTGAATATCAGGAAGCAATCGAGGAAAACGAAAGCGCCCTCAAACAGGTTGAGGCTGATATTCAGGCTGCATATGCAAGAGCTTCAAGAACCGGCTCAACAAGCGGTTCAACGGGCTCTGGTGCGCATAGCGGAGCGCTCAGACATCCAACGGATTATACTTCGATTTCCGCAGGATACCCGAATTATTCAAGCGGACGCTACCACGGCGGAGTTGATTTCCCCTGCCCCTCAGGTTCAAGCGTTTATGCCGCTGCTTCGGGAACGGTTATCGTTGCTAAGAATCTTAACTACAGCTATGGCCACTATCTCATAGTTGACCACGGAAACGGACTTTCAACTCTTTATGCTCATAATACAACGCTTCTTGTTGGCGTTGGCGACCATGTAAACAAGGGTCAGGTTATCGCAAGATCGGGCTCAACAGGAAATTCAACAGGTCCCCATTGCCACTTTGAGGTTCGAGTTAACGGAACAAGAGTTAATCCAATGAATTATCTATAAAAAAAGGTGTGCAGCTGCACACCTTTTTTGTTTTGAGTTGCGGGTTTTGCGTTGCAAGTTGTTGGGCGGGACACCCGCACCCGATTATATTATTAATTCCTCATAGTCAGCCGCAGTGAAATTGATTTGCTTCGCAAATTTGCTTTCCTCGGCTTCTTTTTTACTGCCCGGCAGGTTTTTAATGATATAGGCGTAATCCTTGGCGTTAATAATTCCGTCCTTAACCCAGTCGCCGCAGATAACTTCAATCGGGGTTGCCGTATGGTTGTTGTATACTGCATTAACATAAACGGTTATCCTGAAGCTGCGTGGAATAATGCCCTCGCCGCTGATTTTAGCGTTATAAACTCCGGGTGAGGATACAAACGAAAAGTTGCCGTTTGCGTCTGTTATAGCGGTTTCAGAGCCGTTTATAGTAAGGGTTGCTCCGCTGAGCGCCGAGCCGTCCGTATAATCGCAAACGCTGCCGTAAACGGTGAAAAGCGCCTCCTGATTAATTGCAACGTTATATGCTTCACTTACATTGAGAATGCTGACAGTAATTACATTGCCCGTGTATCTTTCGTCCTCTTTTGGATACCAGTGGGCGTTTTGCTGATTCTGGGTGAATTTAAGCGTATAGCCGTCAACGGTGTTTCCGCCGAGCTCCGTGCTCGACTGAGTTCCGTTTTTATAATGCAGGGTTACAATCATATTCTGCAAAATCTTTGAGTAGTTATAATTGAAATACGCTTCGCCGAGCGAATCCGTTTCCCAGCTTCCGTCGGTATACCAGGTAAGCTCCGCATCGCAGGTAATTTCAAGACTTTCGATAACATCCTCGTCGCTGCCCTCATAAATGAGCTTCGCCGTTATATCGCCCTTCGTTCTGTCAGAATCCCAGCCGGCAGCATAGTAGTAGGTCTTTCCTGCTTCAAGCTGATACGAAAGGCAGAAGCGGTATTTATCCGTCTGTCTGTAGTAATCATAATTCGGGCTTCGGTTTGAATATGCAAGCTGGGTATATTCCTTATCCTCTTTTATAAAAAGATATGCTTCGGTATTAAGAAGCCTGCTGTATGAAAGGAAGGTATACATACCCGTTTGCTCGGGGGTGAAATAATACCAGACCTTGTCATCAAGACCGTCGGTTGTGTTTATCATCTCGGTATCCAGAATAATTTTCTGGGTTTTTGCATATGCGCTGAAAACTCCGGAAGCAAAGCTGCCGATAATCAAAGCAAGCGCCAAAGCAAACGCAGCTATTCTTTTGTTTTTCAAAGCTCTGCCCCCTTCGTTTGGATTTTTAGTATAAATATTATAGCAGATAAATCACAATTTGTATAGTTACAAATTGTGGGATACGTTTCACGTTGCCCGCTTTGAGTTGCAAGTTGCAGTATACTCGCTTTGCTCGGGCAATTATTTTTAATCGGGTGCGGGTGTCCCGCCCTTCAACGTGCAACGCATAACGCATAACTCGCAACTCTTATTGAGTTTTGCTCTTGTAAAACTCAATAAAATAGTATAAAATATCTATTATGGAAAAGAAAAAGAGAAATACAAGAAATCTGAAAATATCAACCCGAATAACGCTTTCAATAATCTTCGGAACGCTGATTCCGCTTGTTATTGTCGGCGTTTTCATTGCCATATACATAACGCTCTTCACTTCGTATCTTGATTTTGAAACAACGCTTGATAATATCAATTCAATATTCCTTGGCAAGAGCGCAATCGTTATTGTTGTTATTGCAGCAGTATTCCTGCTGTCGGCGGTTGTTCTTTCGTTCATCACATCGTCAACCATCATCAAGCCCATACAGAAGCTTGAGGACGGCGCAAACGAATTTGCAAACGGCAATCTCGACTATGTTATCGACTATGATTCAACAAACGAAATCGGAATAACGGTTGACGCCTTCAACGAAATGGCGGCAAGAATGAAAACCTCGCTTGAATACCAGAATGAAATTCAGGAATCGAGAAAAGAGATGATAGCCGGCGTTGCCCACGATTTGCGAACGCCGCTTACCTCGGTTAAGGGCTATGTTGAAGGGCTTATGGACGGCATTGCCGATACTCCGGAAAAACAGGAGCGCTATCTTCAGACGATATATAATTCAACTCTTTCTATGGAAAAGCTGCTCGATGAGCTTTTAACAGTTTCAAAGCTCGAAGCGGGCAAGGTCAGCCTTGATTTGCAGGAAATCAAAATAAACGATTTCCTTGAGGACTGCTATAATAATATGCATATTGCAATTGAATCAAGGGGCTTCAAATTCCTTTTCAACAATAATTGCTCGGATGAAACAACCGTTCTTCTCGACTCCGACCAGTTCCAGAGAGTTATACGAAACATTCTCCAGAATTCCGTTCGCTACAGAAGAGCCGATGTTGACGGCGTTATTGAGCTTTCAGCCCACGAATACAGCAAGAATGTTATTATTTCAATATCCGATAACGGTATTGGAGTAAGCCCCGAAAACACCGCGAAGATTTTTGATAGCTTCTATCGTGATGACCCCGCAAGAACAAGGGTTAGCGAAGGCTCGGGGCTCGGACTTTACGTATGCAAACAGCTTGTTGAGCTCCACGATGGCAGAATCTGGGCAAGCGGCAAGGAAAACAAGGGCTTAACAATCCATATTTCACTAAATAAAGCAAACGAACCGAAAGGCAACAACTATGAATAAAAGAATTTTAATTGTTGAGGATGACGAAAGCATCCTCCAGCTTGAAAGAGATTATCTTGAAGCAAACGGCTTCACAGTTGAAGCGGCTCAAAACGGCGCCGTTGGTCTTGATATGGCGATGAAAAATAACTATGATTTGCTGCTGCTGGATATTATGCTTCCGAAAATCAGCGGTCTTGAAATATGCAAAAGAGTTCGAGAAAAAAGCAATGTTCCGATTATCTTTGTTTCGGCAAAAAGAGAGGATATTGATAAAATCAAGGGTCTTGGTCTTGGCGCAGATGATTATATCGTTAAGCCGTTCAGTCCCTCGGAGCTTGCGGCAAGAGTTATTGCCCATATAAAAAGATATGAGCGCCTTGTTGGCGCAAACGCCCCTGCAAGCTCGGTTATTGAAATCGGCTCGCTCAAAATCGATAAAAACGCAAGAAGGGTTTTTGTTAATTCAAAGGAAATAACCTTTACGAATAAGGAATTCGACCTTCTCACCTGCCTTGCCGAAGAGCCCGATAAGATTTTCAGCAAGGAAGAGCTTTTTGAAAGAATCTGGCAGTATGACTCCATGGGCGAAACCTCAACCGTAACCGTTCACGTAAACCGTGTTCGTGATAAACTTTTCGCCGCAGACGAAAACTTCGAAGGAGTAAACACCGTCTGGGGACGAGGTTATCGCTTTAACAAGTAAAGCGATAACCAATGAAATCCGTTCTTTGAACGGATGAAATCGCTTTGCGATGAAATCACGCTGTGATGAAATCCGCAAGCGGATGAAAGGTTGTATTTATGAAAGAAAATATTTTATTGGATTTGTCAATGGAGTTTTCGATAAAGATAGTTACTCTTTGCGATACGATAAAAGGGCATTTCAGTCTTGTTAATCAGTTGGAAAGAGCTTCAACATCTATCGGTGCAAATATTAGAGAAGCAAACTATGCTCAGAGCAAAGCCGATTTCATTTCAAAAATGCAAATTTCATTAAAAGAATGCTTTGAATGTGAATATTGGTTGGAATTAATGGAAAGAACGAATATAATTGATGAATCGACCGCAAAATCTCTCATCCACGACTGCGGAGCAATCAGAAAAATCCTAATTTCATCCATTAATACCGCAAAAAAAAGAATAATTAAAAGAGTGTGAAAAACCTTTTCACGCTCTTTTTTATAATGCCGGCTGCAAGCCCCTCAATCCCAAAGGGATTTCACCGCCGCAGGCGATTTCATCACATCGTGATTTCATCCGCTTGCGGATTTCATTCAATTATATTTCCATTGCAATATAATTGCTGATGTGTTAATATAATTAAAAAGATTTTTAGGTGATATTATGAAGATAAAAGACGGATTTGCAAAAAGAGAAATTGCAGGCTCGCACATTGTTGTTCCCGTTGGAAAAACGGCATTGGAGTTTAATGCAATGATAACGCTCAATGAATCGGGCGCATTTTACTGGGATATTTTTCAAAACGATATAACAATTGATGAAGCAGTTAAGCTGATTCTTGATGAATACGAGGTTGAAGAATCCCGTGCACGTACTGATGTTGAAAAATTCGTTGCAATGCTTGAAGAAAACGACTTGATAGAAGAATAGAAACAAAAGCGGCTATCCTTTCGGACAGCCGCTTTTTTGATATCTATAATCCCTGAACAACCTCTAAATCCAATTCTTTTTTTCGCTCTTTCCAATCAGGCATATGAATTGTTAAAAAGCTATAAAAATCATTGTTGTGATACGGATAAATCAGGTGTGTAAGTTCATGCAAAACTACATACTGAATACATCTTAAATCGGCTTTTAGTAAATACTCATTAAGTGTGATTTTGCACTTTGCAGGTGTACAACTTCCCCAAAGCGTTTTCATTTTTCGTATTGTAATGGAAGGCTTTTCAATTTTATACTTTTTAAAAACTGATTCGTATAGTATTTCCATTTCTCTTGAAAAAATATCGTTTGCTTGTTCTCGCCACCATTTTTCTAAAAGTCTTTGCGATAATTCTTCATCACTTGTGTCTGTTAAATGAAGAATTATCTTTTTCTCGTCTTCTTCAACAAAATTTTTAGGTGACAATTCTTTTATTATTCTTCTGTCTTTTCCAAGATACTGAGTTGAACTCCCACTTTTGAACGAAGAAAGATTATTATACCCTTTAGCTTTTTGATATTTATCGAGCTGTTTAGAAATCCATTCTTTTCGTTCTTCTAAAAACTTAATAATCCAATCATCCGGTACATCTAAAGGAACAGAAAGATTAGCTTTTAAATCTCTATATACCTTTAGATGTACGTTTTTTATTGGCTTGTAATAAATGTTTACTTCTGCTTGTTTAATTGTTCCATTTA
Organism: uncultured Clostridia bacterium; assembly: GCA_947302895.1. Taxonomy (GTDB): domain Bacteria; phylum Bacillota; class Clostridia; order Oscillospirales; family Acutalibacteraceae; genus Eubacterium_R. Next base: position 6,887 of record CAMYWU010000039.1, read on the forward strand.
ATGCAACTTTGTATGTATCCATTAGTATCTTGCCACCGCAACTTTCATAATCTCATCAATAATCAAATCAAGTGAGTCGATGTTTGACTTATCTATCTCAACGCCAAGCTCGTCGAACATTTCAAACAGACAGTCGTCGAGTCCTCTGTGAATTGCCTTGTGAACAACTTCATTGAACTTCCAATCTCTCTTTGTATTGCTCGCAACAACTTCTTTGATTTTGAAAGAATATGAGGCAATTACTTCTTCGATTTCAGGAGTAACTGCAATAATATTGCTTTTTTTGCAATTAATACAAATTGCACCATAGAACGCTTTTGCATCAGAATCGCTTGCAATTTGAGAAGGATAGTCCTGGGTTGTAATACCATTTCTGAAATCATCTGCCATTATCTGCATTTGTGCATAATATTCATCGGCATCTCTTGTCAGATTGTATTCTTCAATAGTCCTTTTTATCTTCTCTGAAAACTCTTCAAAAAGAAGAGGATCATCATAACGATATTGTTTTAACTTGCTCTCGATTCGGGTTTTAATCGCATCTGCTCTTGCTTCATTTGAATCCATCGACTCAAGCAATTGTTGCATAGCCTTTTCATCACCGATTGAAACCGGTTTTACAACCGTAGTAATATCTGTTGCATTAACAAATGTATCAATAAGATTCTTAATGCCATCTTCGTATTTTGACAAATCAGCTTCATCATCATAACGCATTGTTACTGCATCTTTAAGTTTGCGATAGAATTTATACTTTTCTCTGTAAACCTCTATCTGCTCAAATCCGACTTCAACAAATATTTCTCTGCTTGAAAGAGCAAGATTCAATTTGTTTGCAAATGTTCTGAGTTTATTATAAAACTCCTTTCGCTTTTGTTCATCATTAAGACTTCTTTGCCATTCATCCGAAGTCGCATTTTCGGGAATATCGGAAAACATTTTTTCCAGTTCGTTACATGCTGCAGCAAGCATGTTTTTCTCATCGACCGGTCCAAAAATAGCATCCTCAATATCTTTGCTGTCAAATCCGTTCATGCCAGATTCGGCATCATCATACATATCAATAGCTGATTTCAGCTTGCCGAAAACTCCCCAATAGTCAATGATAAGTCCAAAGTCTTTTCCCGAATAAACACGATTAACCCTTGCAATCGCCTGAAGAAGCGTGTGTTCTTTGATTGATTTATCAAGATACATTACACCCGCAACGGGCGCATCAAATCCAGTCAACAGTTTATCTTTAACAATAAGCATATTGATATCGCCTTCAGGATTTACAAAATCATTGCAAACACTCTCATCATACTTTTCATCATTTTCGCCAAATAACGGTTTTACCATTGTTTCACGATATTGTTTGATTTTCTTTATTGCTTCAGTTGAAGTGTCGTCATCATCTCCCTCTCGTTTATCGCCAAACGTAATAACAACACGTGGATTTATCCCATCAATGCCTTTAAGAATATCGTACATCTCAACTGCTGCACAACGTGAAGAGCAAACAACCATTGCCTTTAAGCCTTTTGGTATACAGTAATTCGTGAAATGGTCTGCAATATCAAAGCCAATCAAATTAAGTCGGCTGCTCGCTTCTGCAATTTGCTTGAAACGGCTGAATTTGTTTTTCAGCTCGTCTTTCATTTCATCAGGCAAACCTACAGTTAGGCTGTCAAAATAATTGTTGATTTTGTATGTTGGTTCTTCTTGAACTACCTTTCTTCCTTCATAAACAATAGGAACCGTAATACCATCTTCTATTGCACGGTGCATTGTGTAATTGTGAATAGGTGCTCCAAATTTCTTATAAGTGTTTTTCTTCTTTTTTGATATAAGTGGCGTTCCTGTAAATGCAATAATAGTTGCATTTGGCAAAACTTCACGCATATAGTTATACATTGAACTATATTGAGAACGATGTGCCTCATCAACAAGAATATAAAACTTGTCACTATCAGGTTCTAAATATCTGTTTTTGCAGACAGTCTCAAACTTATTAATCAAAGTTGTAATAATTCTGTTGCCGCTGTCTTTTAAAAGAGTTTTTAATCCTTTTCCTGTTGCTGCACGAACAGGATCCAACTGCGAGTTTGCAAAATTATCTCTGATTTGTTTATCAAGATTGATACGGTCGGTAACAATAACAAATCGTGGTGATTCGTTGCCTTTTTTAAGTTGAATCTTTTTAACCAACATAACCATTGTTAGCGTTTTGCCGCTTCCCTGGGTATGCCAAATAACACCGCCTGTTCCCTCTTCACCGTCAATATTATTGATTCTATCCATTGCTTTATGAATAGCAAAAAACTGCTGATGTCTTGCAATCTTTTTGATGTTGTTATCAAAAAGAATGAAGTTTTGAACCAAATCTAATAAGCGATGCTTTTCAAGAAGCGATGCGGTAATCTTATCCTGTTCCAAAACCTGACCGTCAGGGGTGCATTTTTCGCAAAGCTCCTTTTGCCATTCTGCCTCATCCTCGTGCCATTCAACGAAATAATCGGGACTTGTTCCGCCGGTTCCGTAAAGCACTTTATTCGGATTTGCAGCAATAACAATTTGTGCAAATTTAAATAGCTGCGGAATATAATTTGGCTGTATATTGCGCCAGTTTTGCTTAACGCCTTCCATAACGTCAATGCTTGATTTTTTGCACTCAATAACAACAAACGGAATGCCATTTACAAAAAGCACAATATCCGGACGGGCATAACTGCCGTCCGGTCGCTGAACACTGAATTCTTCTGTTACCTGCCAAATGTTGTTTTCAGGATGCTCAAAATCAACATACTTCAAATCAAAAGAACGTTTGATTGGGTTATCGTTCTCAACAACAACATTTTCTTCAACACTTTTGCCAAGCGTTAACAGGTTATAAATCTCCTGACTTGCCATAGCAAGCCCCTGGAGCAAAGATGCATCTATTTCGTGAACAGCTTTGCTGATGGATTCTGC
>CAMYWU010000040.1 GCA_947302895.1 uncultured Clostridia bacterium
CGTAAAGCGCTTCAAACATCTTTGTTGCTGTTCCGGGATGGGATTCCATACCTGCGCCAACAACAGAAACCTTCGCAACATTTGTGTCGCAGAGAATCTGAGCGCCGTTGAGAATATCAAAGTCCTTGAGTAATTCAACTGCAACGGGTCCATTTTCCTTGTTAACCGAGAAAACGATATCCTTTGTGTTATTTCTTCCGAAGGACTGAAGAATTATGTTTTTAGCTGAAAGTTTTGCAAAAATCTTGAATGCAACACCTGGATTATCATCAACTCCGAGAATTGAAACAAGCGCTACATCCGTATCCTTAGTTACGCCGCGAATTAACATTTTTTCCATTTTTGTTACCTCCTTAACAATTGTTCCGGGAACGGGATTAAGAGATGAGAGAACCTCAAGCTCAACCGAATATTTTTTAGCCATTTCAACGCTGCGGTTATTAAGAACCTGAGCGCCGAGAGTTGCAAGCTCAAGCATCTCATCATAAGTGATTTCCTTGAGCTTCTTTGCGCCTTCAACCTTGCGTGGGTCGGCAGTATAAACGCCCTCAACATCAGTAAATATCTGGCATTTATCAGCGTGAAGCGCTGCTGCAATAGCAACCGCCGAGGTATCCGAACCGCCTCTGCCGAGGGTTGTTAAATCGTCATACCTGTTTACGCCCTGGAAGCCTGCAACAATAACGATATTATGCTTTGCAAGCTCTGCCTGAAGTCTGTTGGGTCGAATGTTTTTTATTCTTGCAGAACCGTATACAGAATTGGTGTTGAAGCCAGCCTGCCAGCCTAAAAGGCTGATTGCGGGACGTCCGAGGGATTCAAGAGCCATTGCAAGAAGCGAAATTGAAATTTCTTCGCCTGCTGCAAGCAGCTGGTCCATTTCTCTTTTCGGTGCTGAAGGATTGATTTCCTTTGCCTTGGCGATTAAATCATCGGTTGTGTCGCCCTGTGCGGAAACAACCACAACAACATCATTGCCTGCATCATATGTGTTTTTAACAATGTTTGCAACATTCATAACACGCTTTGCATCGGCAACGGATGAACCGCCGAATTTCTGAACAATAAGTGCCATATTATCTCCTTTTTAGTTTCGCGTTTCGCGTTTCAAGTTCCGAGTTGTTGGTTACTCGGCTTCGCCTCAAACAATTATTAATTGACCGAACGAAGTGAGATACCGAAAACTCGCAACGCGCAACTCGCAACGTGCAACTTTTAATAGTTTGTTACCTTAATAATATTTATAACCTCAAAGCCTTCGAGCTTTTTTTCAAGCTCGTTTTGAGTCATTATATCTGTGATAAATGCTTTTTCATCGCTGGGCTGACCGATTCTTGAAAGGAATTTAACCTCTCCGAAAGCAGCCTTGATTTTGTTTTCGCTTGCCTTTGCACGAACATAAAACGGCATTTGCAGACACTCTTTGTAATCGGCAACATAGTCCTCTGCGCCTTCGCCCCAACCGAAGAACTTTTTGCGGTTTATATGCTTAACGCAGTCAACCATATCGGCAACAACAGCGGAAGCGGTGGGAAGCTTGCCTGCGCCGGGGCCGTAGAAGCAAACATCGCCAACAGCATCGCCCCTAACAAGAATTGCATTGTTAACGCCGTTAACCGATGCAAGCTGGGAGCCGTTGAAAACAACTGCAGGGCTGACAAAGGCAGCAATTTTGTTTTCATTAATGTATTTAATCTGTCCGAGGAGCTTTATAACGCCCTTTGCGCTTGCGATATACGAAACATCCTCAAGTGTTATATTTGTAATACCCTCGGTTGCAACCTGGTTTGGATAAACATGCTTGCCAAAGGCAAGAGAAGCGAGTATGCAAACCTTTCTGCACGCATCAAAGCCCTCAACATCGGCAGTCGGGTCTTTTTCCGCAAAGCCGTTGTCCTGAGCGAGCTTAAGCGCATCCGCAAAGGTCATTCCGTCCTCAATCATTTTAGTTAAAATGAAGTTTGTTGTTCCGTTTAATATGCCTGCAACGCCCTCAATATTGTTTGCAATAAGACATTGCGACATTGGACGGATAATCGGAATACCGCCACCAACGGAAGCCTCAAAAAGATAGTTTGCGCCGCTCTCCTCAGCTGCTCTGAGAAGCTCGGGACCCTTCTGAGCAACAAGCTCCTTATTTGATGAAACAACACTTTTTCCGCTTTTAAGCAGCTTCATTGTGAAATCAAATGCAGGGTTAACCCCGCCCATTGTTTCAGCAACAACCTTAATTTCATCATCATTAAGAATATCGTTGAAATCCTTTGTGAAAAGGGTTTCGTGGGGGTCGCCGGGAAAATCACGCAAATCAAGGATTTTTGCAACCTCCATAGTCTGACCGTTTGTTCCCTTTGAAATTGTGTTTTGATGAGATTCTATAACCTCAACAACTCCCGAGCCAACTGTTCCGTAGCCCATTACTGCAATTTTCATATATTCCTCCGTTTGTTAAATCAAATAATATTTGCTGATTTAACGCCGTTTAATTTACTGATTCTTTCAATCATTTCTTTGCTTTTTGAATCCTTTTCGGGAAGGCGTACCGTTATTGAAACATTCGCAACCGAATTAACGGGAGCGCTCTGATTAACGCTTAATATATTTGCGCCGAAAAGATACAGCTCGCTTACAACCGAACTTAAAACTCCTGCGTTATCCTCAAGCCTTGCGTTTATGGTTGCTGTTTCCTCGCCCTCTGCGTTATATTCAATAACGCTGTCCTTGTATTTATAATATGCCGAGCGGGATATTCCTGCCATTTCGGCAGCGGCGGAAACAGAGCCTGCCTCACCTGAGAGAAGAAGATTTTTTGCCTTGATAACTTTTGTGTAGACCTCGGGCAGGATTGAAGAATCAATCAGATAATATTTTGCGCCCAAACTGTTCACCACCCAAAGACAATTGTTTTACTGTGAAAAACACTTTGACTATATTAGCACTATTTATATTAAGAAACAACCCCTTTTTTGATATTTTTTGTTTTTTTACAATTTTTAATAACATTCCTCTTGATAATTGGGCATAATTGCTCTAAAATTATTAGTATATTCTAACGCCTCCCCTTCGGCTGGCGAAATGTTTTTGCGGAGATGATTATATGCCTCAGAAAATTGAAAGACGCCGGGAATTTTTAATAAATCTTTTATTTTTAGCGGCAATTCTCGGTCTTGTTTATGTATTTATCAAATATCTTTTCTGGATTACGGCGCCTTTTTTGCTGACCTTTATTCTTGCAATAGGGCTTCAAAAACCGCTCAGAAAGCTTGATAAAAAAACGAATAAGAAAGGTCATACCTTTTTCAGTATACTTTTCGTTGCTTTAACAACGCTTGTGATACTCATTCCGCTGATACTGATAATTTCGGCGCTGGTTTCAAAGATAAGCGATTTCTTCAAGTATCTTACAGACCAGTTAAACGATTTCCCAACCTTCCTTGCAACGCTCGAAAAGGAAATTCTTGATTTTGCAAAAATCCTGCCGGATTCGATATATAATTCCCTGTCGGAATCGATTGAAAACATATTTGATTCGCTTATTGAGGACTTCTCTTTTAGCTCAATCGGACTCAATTTCAACTCCCTTAAATCAACCCTTACCTCAGGACTTTCGGGCGTTTACGGCGTTGTTAAGAATATTCCTTCAATTCTTATCGGAATTGTTATCGGAATAATCGCATGGATATTCTTTACAAAGGATTATAACTATATTGTTCGCTTCATTCAGGCTCAGCTTCCCGAAGGAAAGAAAAACCTTCTTGTTGAGATTAAGCAGCTTTTCAGCAAAACAATTTTAAAAATGGCAAGAGCATACGGCTTGATTATGCTCATAACCTTCTTTGAATTATTCCTCGGCTTCAGCATTCTTTCAATGCTCGGCATTATGAAAAACAGCTATTATGTTTTCGTTGCTGTGCTGATTGCGATATTTGATATACTGCCCGTTGCAGGCTCGGGAGGAATCCTCATTCCCTGGGCACTGTTCTCGCTTGTTATGGGCAACTACAAGCAGGCAATCGGACTTATGGTCATCTATATTCTCATATCCATTGTAAGGCAGTATATTGAGCCAAAAATCGTTGGCGACACGCTCGGCGTTCACCCGATTATAACCCTTATGGGACTTTATTTCGGACTTAAGCTCTTCGGCTTCCTCGGAATGTTTATCGTTCCGCTTACCATAATGACTCTTAAAGCATTTAACGATACAGGAAGAATTGAACTTTGGAAACAGGTTAAAAGATGAAAAAAATCGCTGTAATAAATGATATTTCAGGTTTCGGAAAATGCTCTCTCACAGCGGCGATACCGATTATTTCGGCGCATAAAATGCAATGCTGTCCGCTTGTAAGCGGAGTGTTTTCAAACCAGACAGGATATGAAAGCTATAAATATGCCGATATGACTGAGCATATGCAGGGCTTTATTGATGAATGGAAAAAGCTCGGCGCTTCCTTTGATGCAATAATAACGGGCTTTTTGCCTAATGAAAAGCAGGGCGAAATCATAAACGGCTTTATTGATGATTTCAAAAAGGAAAACACCCTCGTTGTTGTTGACCCAGTTATGGCAGATGACGGCGAGATATATAAAGGCTTCAATGAAAAGCTAATAGCAGCTGTTTGCTCCCTTGCAAAAAAAGCGGATATAATAACGCCGAATATCTCAGAGCTGTGCATACTATGCAATAAGAGCTTCGAGGATATCAAAGGCGAAAAGGCGCTTGAAAAGGTTGAAAAAATGGCGCAGAGCTTTGCAAAGGAAAATAACTGCTGCGTAGTTGTTTCAGGGATTGAAATAAGCCCTTCTGAAATTGCAACCGCCGTTTTTGACAAAAACGAATTTGTTGTTATTAAAAACCGCAGGGTTGGCGAAAGCTTCTCGGGTACGGGAGATATTCTTTGCTCATATCTCACCTGTGAGCTGCTCGGAGGGATGAATTTATTTGCCGCTGTTGAAGAAGCCTGCTCATTTATCGAAAGAGCATTGATAAAAACCGCCAACAAAAATGGCTTAAACCCCGCTGATGGCATTGATTTTGAGGCTTTTTGTGATATTTGCTAAAAAATATCAACAATACGCTTGACAAATTGGTTATTTTTGAGTATAATGAATACAAGCTTGAAACGGAGCCGCAACCGTTTCAGCTAACCTGTCCTCCTATAGTTTGTTATAGACAGAGAAGGGAAAAGGCTGAGTGCTATGCTTGGTCTTTTTTCTTTTGAAATTCTTTTCCATAACGAAATTCGCCTGCGAATTTCACTTCACGCCGCAGGCACTTCACTTGCTTTGCAAACTTCACGCCGCAAGGCACTTCACTTTGTTGTGAAGTTGATTATTCCGTAATCAGTGAAGTTGAAAACATAACTAACGTTTTCAGTGAAGTAAATTGCTTTGCAATTTGTGAAGTTGATTTGCTTTGCAAATCAATTAATTCCATAATAAAAAAACGCCGACCCGAAAGTTGGCGTTTTTCATTATGGAATTAGTAAACTTACTTAAGCTCAACTGTTGCGCCAGCCTCTTCGAGCTTAGCCTTGAGAGCCTCAGCGTCAGCTGCGGGCATTGCTTACTTAACAGTTGAGGGAGCACCGTCAACGAGCTCCTTAGCTTCCTTAAGTCCAAGACCTGTTGCTTCACGAACAGCCTTGATAACCTGAATCTTATTTGCGCCAACTGATGCAAGTACAACATCAAAGTCGCTCTTCTCTTCAGCTGCTGCTGCGCCGCCCTCTGCGGGAGCTGCTACTGCTACTGCTGCTGCAGCGCTTACGCCGAATTCTTCTTCTACTGCTTTAACGAGCTCTGAAAGCTCAAGAACTGTGAGCTCCTTAAGAGCGTCAACAATTGCTGTGATTTTATCATTTGCCATTTCTATTTCCTCCGTTAATATTAATTAGATTAAAAATTATTCTGCTGCTTCCTCAGCAGGTGCTTCTGCTGCGGGAGCTTCTTCTGCTGCAGGAGCCTCCTCAGCTACAGGAGCTGTTTCCTCAGCGGGAGCTGCCTCCTCGGCAGGAGCTTCTTCTTTTGCTGCGGGTTCGCAAGCCTCTACGCCGCCCTTATCAACAATAGCCTGCACACCACGTGCGAAAGCTGCGATAGGAGCATTGAAAACGCTGCAAACTGTTGCAAGAAGAACTTCTCTTGATGGGAGTTTAGCAAGTGATTCAATCTTAGCACCGTCTATAATCTCGCCGTCAAGATAACCGGTCTTGATAGTGAAGTTATCATGACCTTCAGCATACTTGTTGAGAATTCTTGCTGCTGCAACATAATCCTCAACGCTGGTTGCAACTGCTGTTGTTCCTTCAACAACCGAATTATCTATTGCAAGTCCTGCATCCTCAGCTGCACGAGCAAGGATGGAATTCTTAACTACAGTGTACTGTACGCCTGCTTCACGAAGCTCACGACGAAGCTTTGTATCGTCTTCAACAGTGATACCCTTGTAGTCAACAATGATACCTGCACAAGATTCCTTAATTCTGGTTGAAAGAGCAGCAACCTGTTGCTTTTTCTTTTCAAGAACTACTGTACTTGGCATTTAGTTTACCTCCATAATTATTTGCCTGAAATTCAGGACTTATGGCTGTTCTGCCAAACATATAAGAAAATGCATTCCCAAAGAATATGGGAATGCATAACATTACTAAATAAAGAAACTTTGTAATGCTCATTCCTCGGCAGGCGCTGCGCTTACATCTTACGATACCTGCTGTCTTTGGTTGAACAGCGGAGTTTATTATATAATAGTATGTATTATTTGTCAAGAGTTTTTTTAGAATTGAGAATGGAGAATGGAGAATGGAAAATTGTGGGTGCTGCGCACGGCTGATATATTATGGGTGCGGGCTTGCCCGCCCGAAATTCTCAACTTTCAATTCTCAATTCTCAATTAATAAAAACTCCGCCTCAGTTGAGGCGGATTGTTTTTATTCAGCTGATGCTTCTGAGCCAACCTTGTTGGGGTTGATTCTTACGCCGGGGCCCATTGTTGAAGCAACTGCGCAGGACTTGATGTACTGGCCTTTTGCTGCTTCGGGCTTTGCCTTGATGATTGCATCAAGAAGAGCGTTGAAGTTTTCAAAGAGCTTATCAGTGCCGAAGGAAACCTTTCCAATCGGGCAGTGAATAATATTTGTTTTGTCAAGACGGTATTCAATCTTACCAGCCTTAGCCTCCTGAACAGCCTTTGCAACATCCATTGTTACAGTGCCTGCCTTCGGTGAGGGCATAAGACCGCGGGGACCGAGAACCTTACCGAGTCTACCAACAAAGCCCATCATATCGGGAGATGCGATAGCAACATCGAATTCCATCCAGCCGCCCTGGATTTTTGTTACGAGGTCTGCATCGCCAACAACATCTGCGCCTGCTGCTTCAGCAGCTTTTGCAAGATCGCCCTTTGCGAAAACAGCAACTCTTACGTCTTTACCTGTTCCGTTGGGAAGGATAACAGCGCCACGAACCTGCTGGTCTGCATGACGTGAGTCAACGCCCAAACGAACATGAACCTCAACTGTTTCATCAAACTTAGCTTTTGCAGTCTGAGCAACAAGGTCGAGAGCCTCTTTAGTTGTGTATAAATTAGCGCGGTCAATTAATTTTGCACCGTCTGTATATTTCTTTCCGTGTTTCATAATAAATTACCTCCAGTGGTTAATCGGATTTTTCCTCCCACACGGGGAATTAGTCTTCTACTACTATACCCATGCTGCGAGCTGTTCCTGCTATCATAGACATAGCAGCTTCGAGTGATGCAGCATTTAAGTCGGGCATCTTTGTTTCAGCAATCTTCTGTACGTCAGCCTTTGATATTGTTGCAACCTTGTTCTTGTTGGGAACACCTGATGCTGTTTCAATACCGCAAGCCTTCTTGATAAGAACTGCTGCAGGCGGTGTTTTTGTGATGAATGTGAATGAACGATCGTCATACACTGTGATAACAACAGGAATGATGAGGCCTGCATCATTCTTGGTTCTGTCGTTGAATTCCTTTGTGAAAGCAACGATGTTAACACCGTGCTGACCGAGAGCAGGACCTACCGGAGGAGCCGGTGTTGCCTTGCCTGCAGGAATCTGAAGTTTAATTAAACCTACTACCTTTTGAGCCATAATTTTTTCCTCCTAAAAATGTGGTAATTGGCGGAGATGAAACCGAGGTTTCTTTCCTCCCACTCAAACCGTACTATAAATAGTAAAGTCTGGTAAAAGCGGCAAAGCCGCGAATTACTGAATTTAATCTTCGACCTTTTCAAGCTGGTCAAGCTCAAAATCAACAGTTGTTTCTCTGCCGAACATTGAAACAGTAACCTGAACGGAATTGTTTTCAACATCGATAGTTTCAACTGTTCCGGAAAAGCCCTCAAGCGGACCATCTATAACGTTAACAATATCGCCAACGCCATAAGTTACCTCAACTGAAACCTTTTCAACTCCGAGGTTCTTAACCTCCTCCTCTGTTAAAGGAACGGGCTTACCTTCGGGGCCAACAAAGCCAGCGCAGCCTCTTGTGTTACGAACAACATACCAGGTTTCATCAGTCATAACCATTTTGATGAGAAGATAGCTCGGAAAAATCTTTCTTTCGCTTTCTTTTCTTGTTCCGTCTTCCTTGATTTCAACAACAGTTTCAGTCGGAACAACAATCTCCTGAATCATATCGGTTAAATTTCTGTTTTCAACCTTTGTTTTGAGGTCGCTTGCAACCTTGTTTTCATAACCTGAAAAAGTATGTGCAACATACCATCTTGCTTCTTCCATAACTGCCTCCTTAATTCGAAGTCAATCCGAAATTACTCGGCAGCTTCGGTTGTAGCCTCGGTTGTGTCCTCAACAGTTGCTTCTTCAAGAGCCTCAGCAGTTGTTGCTTCGGTTGTTTCCTCTGCTGCGGTTGTTTTCTCCGCAAGGTTTTTGATACCCTTCATTCCCTGGGTTAAACCTAAATCAACGAAATAGATTAATACGCCGAGGATAAGGATAACAACAAGAACAACAAGAGTATTTTTGAAAACCTCTGCTGCTTTAGGCCATACAACCTTTTTGCCTTCGCTTCTTACGCTCTTAAAGAAAGCGCCGATTGCTTTAAACGGATTTTTACGGGGCTTTTTGTTTTTTGAGGCTTTCTTATCAGCCTTATCAGCCTTTTTCTTGGCTTTATCGGCTGTTTTTGCTTCTTCAGCAAGAAAATCATCTTTCTTAGCCATCGTTTTTCCTCCGTTACTTTGTTTCTCTGTGAACAGTGTGCTTCTTGCAGAAGGGGCAATACTTGTTCATTTCAAGTCTGTCCGGTGTGTTCTTCTTGTTTTTCATTGTGTTGTAGTTGCGCTGTTTGCATTCAGTGCAAGCTAAAGTTATTTTAACTCTCATTTTGGCACCTCCTAATTATTTTCGATAACAATCTCCCTCGTTTTGGCTTTGCATCACGCTCACGCAAAGCTCAAATATCCGAGCAAAAAAATAAAACCCGAAATTCGAGGTATTAAAAAATATAACATATAAAATATAACAAGTCAAGCATAATTTTCAAAAAAAGAAAAATATTGCATTTTCACCCGATTTGAGATAATATAGATAGGCGCATTAGCAAAGCTTTGCGCAAGAATTATGAAAGGTGTTTTGCAATGAACGTTGTTATCATTGGCGGCGGAGCCGGCGGAATTGCCTGCGCAATTCAGATAAAACTGAATAATCCAGCCATCGGCGTTCAGGTGCTTGAACACCTTGATGCGCCATGCAAAAAGATTTACGCAACGGGAAACGGACGCTG
>CAMYWU010000041.1 GCA_947302895.1 uncultured Clostridia bacterium
TTAACGCAGTATTTGTGAAAAAGGGACGGTCAAAACCTTGCTGGGTTCGAATCCCTAATGCCTACGCATTCTGAAGATACACGGGGACACACCGTCTGCGAAGGAATGTCCCCGATGTATCTTGGAAACGCAAACTATGCCTTGTTTATAAAATCCTTAACTTTTTCAAGGAAGACATCCATTTCCTTGTCTGTCCCGATAGTTACTCTAATGTATTTTTCAATTCGGGGCAGGCTGAAATATCTTATGAATACCTTATTTGTTTTAAGATATTCAAACATCTCTTTCATACTAAAATCATTATGCGTTGCCATAATGAAATTTGATGACGAGGGAAGAACCTCAAAGCCAAGCGCTTCAAGCTCGTTTGTAACTCTCTGCCTTGTTTTGATAACCTTGCTTATTGTTTGCCTGAAATATTCATCATCATTAACTGATGCAATACCTGCGGCAATTGAAAGGGAATCAACAGTATAGGAATTATATGAGTTCTTAACTGCTTCAAGGTAGGAAATGAGCTTTTCGTTTGCAATTGCAAAGCCGATACGAAGGGAAGCGAGCGAACGGGATTTTGAAAAAGTGCCCGTTACAACAAGGTTTTCGTATTCCTTTGTAAGCTCTGTGCAGCTTGTTCCGCCAAAATCAACATACGCTTCATCAATGATAACAATGCAATCCTTATTGTATTCAAGCAGTTTTTTTACAAAATCAAGCCCTTCGCCGATTGAGGTTGGTGCGTTGGGGTTGGGAAGAATAACGCCGCCGTTTTCTTCCTTGTAGCTTTCGGGGGTAATTCTGAAATTCTCATCAAGGGGATATGTAACATACGGAATATTGAAAAGCCTGCACCAAACAGGATAGAAGCTATATGTTATATCGGGGAAGGCAATCGGCTTATCCGAGCAGAAAAAGGTTTGAAAGCAAAGCGCAATAACGTCATCGCTGCCGTTGCCTAAAAAAACGTTTTTGCTCTCAACATTATAGTATGAAGCAAGCGCCTCTTTAAGCGGAAGAGCGTTTGCATCGGGATAAAAGCGCAGCTTATCCGCACTGAAATTTCTGATAGCCTCGATTGCTTTAGGTGAGGGAGGATAGGGGTTTTCATTTGCATTGATTTTAACAATGTTTTTATCCTTGCTCTGCTCGCCCGGAACATATGGCTCAATTTTTCTTATATTATTTTCCCAAAGTTTTTCCATAATATCAACTCTTTATAATACTTTTTGCTTTGCAAAAACTTCACTGATTTATCAACTTCACATTTCGTACAAAACGAAATACTTCACAATTTGCGTGCAAATTACTTCACGATGTTGGTGAAGTTCCGTTGGAGTGAAGTTTCTTCGAAGTGAAGTTTGCTTCGCAACTTATATATGATTTTCATATCTTTCCGCTGTGATAATTCCGTCTTTAACGTGAAGCTTGCAGATGCGTGCGTTTCTTGCGTCGAATACGTCATAAGGGATTTCTTTATCCTCTTCATCATAAATAACATAATCCCTTGCGTGGTATACGGCATACCACTGTCCGTCTTCTTTTATCATTGAATGATGTCCCGTGCCCTCTTCAAATTCGTTTGCCTTCAAAACAGGGCAGTAGGTTTTATCATCGGGGTATTTTTCAAATTTGATTTTGGTCAAATCGGTTTCATCTGTTTTCGCTCTTGCATAGCCGATATAATAGGTCGGTTTTTCATAGCAGTTGCCCGAATACATAAGGTATTGCCAGTCGCCCTCTCTGAAATAGAAAGCACCCTCAATCGTATGCCAGTGCTGACCTTTTTTATATCTGTCAAACCTGAAAATATCCTCGTCAAGAGTCGGCTCAAGAACCAAAACGGGATTGCCCGCAGGGGTAAATGGGTCGAGCATTTTGTCAACGTAAATACAGGTGCCTATTCTTTCGCCCTCAAAGCGGTTTGAAGAATAGAAAAGGAAGAGTCCTGCCTCGTTTTTAACTATATGCGAATCAATTGAAAACGGATGAAGAATCTGTTTTGCGTTCTCAAAAGGACCAAGGGGACTGTCGGCAGTTGCAACATGCATTGCCTGACGATGTCCGCCCTTATCGGGAGTATCGGTGTAAAGCTCAAAGGAAACATACATATAAAATTTACCGTCAAGCTCAATAACGCTCGGCGCCCAGAATTCCTTCTGACCCTCAACCGTCATAACTCTGCCGTATAATTCCCAGCCGTCAAAAAGGCTGTCTGAATGATAGGCATAAACTCCGTCATGCCCTGTAACGTATATGTAGTATCTGCCGTTTGCATTTAAAATATAGGGGTCTGCCTGGCAGATGTAGTTTTCTTTATCAATTGATAATAAATGCATATCTTTCTCCTAAAGAATTACGAATTACGAATTACGGTTCGTTTGCGAGCGCTGACGGTGGCAGATGAAGCGAACAAAAAGAACTGCCGAACGGTCAAAATTTGTCGGCGCTCCAAGCCGATAGCAAATTTTGGGAACCGTTGGTCGTTATTGAGGGACCTGCGGTCGGCTTATTATAATTGACCGCAAGAAACCGAGAACTTGCAACTTGCAACTCGCAACGTGAAACGAATCTATTTTTTCTTCTCTTCTTCCAATTCTCTTTTTTCTTTATAAAACATATTGGCTTTGAGATAAACCTCAATGAAATCTCTGATAATAGCCGCCATTTCGCCCTCTTTGTAGTTCAAAAGAAGAATGCGTTCATCATCGTCTATTGCAAGCGGACCTTTTTCGTAATCGTTGAAGGTTGGCATAAGCGAATAATTTGTTTGTGTTTTAACTATTGAAATCAGTTCAAAATCAGCCGTTGCATTAACAAAACCGCTCTTTTTTGTGTATCTCTCAATAGTTGAAACGGGGGAATCATCGTTGTGTTTTTTTGTGTAGCAGGCGTTTATAACCTTTTCAATAAAGCTCTCAATCGCCTTATCTGAGTAGGGAGCCTTAAGAAGCAAAACAATGTCGATATCCGCTATTCCGTATTTATCGCTTTCGCCGCAGGGAATACCGATAAGGTTTTCATCCTTGTCAACGTAAACTGAAATAGTATAAAACTCTCTGTCCATAACATCACCTGAATAATTTTTGATTATTATATACTATGTATTTGCAAAATTCAATAAAATTTGATATTATTTATATATTATATTGGAGATGAAAGCTTTATGAAAAAAGTTTTAATTACAGGCGGGGCAACGGGTATCGGAAAAGCCTGCGCAGAGGAATTTAAGCAAAACGGATACGAGGTTGTTATAACCTTTAATAAAACTGCGCCTGAAATCGGAGATGTTCAGGCAATCAAATGCAATCTTGAAAGCCTTGATGAAATAAAGGCGCTGTTTGATGAAGCTGGCGATATTGATGTTCTTGTTAATAACGCAGGCGTTTCGCTTATCAAAATGATAAACGATGTTACACCCGAGGATTATGAAAAAATAACCGCAGTTAATGAAAGAGCGCTTTATTTCTGCTCAAAATATGCGGCGCTCGGAATGATTAAAAAGCATAGCGGAGCGATAGTTAATATTTCATCTATCTGGGGTGTTGACGGCGCTTCCTGCGAAACTCTTTATTCAATGACTAAGGCGGGCGTTATCGGTTTAACAAAGGCGCTTGCAAAGGAGCTAGCTCCTTCAAATATCAGGGTGAACTGCGTTGCTCCGGGGATAATTGATACAAGAATGAACGCCCTTTTTGATAAAGAGGAGCTTGAAAACGAGGTTCCCCTTGGCAGACTCGGAACTCCAAAGGAGGTTGCAAAAGCGGTTTTCTTTCTTGCCGAGAGTGAATATATAACGGGAGAAACACTGAATATAAACGGCGGTATTATCTGATGTATAGTTTTGAAAGACTGAGCAATGATGTTAAAATAGCTGTAAGCGGCGACCATACCTTTGGAACTGATGCGGTTATTCTTGCTCATTTTGCTAAAATAAAAAGAAAAGACAGGGCGCTTGATATGGGAAGCGGCTGCGGAATTATTCCGTTTTTATGGCTTCGTGATAAAAACCAAAGCCCCGTTCATTGCCTTGATATACAGGAAAACGCAATAGAGCAGATTAAATGCTCAATAAAGGAAAATTCCTTTGAGGAAAGGCTTTTTCCCCATCTCTGCGATTTAAGGAATATCGGAGAGGAATTTCAGGCTGAGGGATTCACTCTTGTTACAATGAATCCGCCCTATAAGCCGATTAATACGGGAATTGAATCGCTTTCCGAGAGCGCAAGAATTGCACGGCACGAGGTTTGCTGCAATATTGAGGATGCAGTTAAGGCGGCAAATTATCTGCTTACCTTCAGCGGAAGATTCTGTATGTGCCACCGCCCCGAAAGGCTTGTTGATGCGCTTTTGATAATGAGGCAATACAAGCTTGAACCGAAAAGGCTGCGCTTTGTTTTTGATAAAGAGGGCGAGGAGCCGTTTTTGTTTTTGGTTGAGGGAAAGAAGGGCGCAAAACCGTTTCTTAGAGTTGAGCCCGATTTGATTATTAAGGATAAAGATTCAAAATTCACAAAAGAGATGCTTGAAGTATACGGAAGCTATGCGGACGGATATGAGGATAAAGTAAGATAGAAATTGAACGAGCGTAGCGAGAAACATAACAGCCTCCCTTGCCAAAGGGAGGGGGACCGCTTGCGGTGGAGGGATGGTCGCTCCCCTTTGAGAACTACTAATGGCAACATTTTATTAATCTAAGAAGAGTTGCCAAAACGCATTCTGTCGCTTCGCTTTAACTACAACTATCCCTCCGTCACTTCGTGCCACCTCCCTTTACAAGGGAGGCAAAAAGGATTGGAGATTATTTATGAGTGGAACATTATATGTAGTAGGAACGCCGATTGGCAATCTCGGCGATTTATCTCCGAGGGCTGTTCAAACGCTTGAGGACGTTGATTTTATAGCCGCCGAGGATACAAGAGTAACGCTCAAACTGCTTAATCATTTTGATATTAAAAAAGAGATGATAAGCTATTTTGAGCACAATAAAAGAGAACGGGGCGAGATAATCATCAGCCGTATTTTGCAGGGCGAAAACTGTGCGATTGTAACGGATGCAGGTATGCCTGCAATTTCCGATCCCGGCGAGGATTTGGTTTATCTCTGCCACGAAAACTCAGTAAAGGTTGAGGCTGTTCCGGGTCCAACTGCGTTTGCAACAGCGCTTGCTATTTCGGGAATGAACACGGGAAGATTTACCTTTGAGGGATTTTTATCCGTTGCCAAAAAATCACGCCGTGAGCATCTTGAAAGCCTTGAAAATGAAGAAAGAACAATGGTTTTCTATGAAGCGCCCCATAAGCTTCTTGCAACGCTTGAGGATTTTTATAAAGCCTTCGGCAACAGAAATATTGCCCTTGTCCGTGAGATAACAAAAATTCACGAAGAGGTTATCAGAACAAATCTTGAGGATGCAATCAAGAAATATACCGAGGAAAAGCCCAAGGGTGAATTTGTTTTAATCCTTGAGGGAAAGAAAAAAGAAGCGAAGGAAATAACGCTTGAAGAAGCCGTTGATATGGCAAAACGCCTTGTTGAAAACGGCTTGAGCGTTAACGCAGCCGCAAAAGAGATATCCTCGCAAACCCCATTCAAAAAAAGCGATATTTATAAAGAACTTGTATAATTACGAATTACGAATTACGAGTTACGAATTTATGGTGGGCGCTGCCCACACCCGATTTAATTTTGTGTTATGAACTGTAATGACTGTCCAAGAAAATGCAATGTAAACAGAAACGAAAAACAAGGCTTTTGCCAAAGTCCGAACGGGCTTAGAATAGCAAGAGCCTCTTTGCATTTCTGGGAAGAGCCCTGCATAAGCGCAAATCAGGGGAGCGGAGCAGTCTTTTTCAGCGGCTGCAACCTTAAATGCGTTTATTGCCAGAACAGGGAAATCAGCAGCGAAAACAAAGGCAGGGAAATAACTCCTAAAAAGCTGCTTGATATATTCAAAGCCCTCGAGCAGCAGGGTGCAAACAATATTAATCTTGTTAATCCAACCCACTATGCAAGGGCGCTTGTTCCCGTTCTTGAAAAATGGGGAGGAAGGCTTCCTGTTATATATAATTCCTCTGGCTATGAAAGCGTTGAAACGCTTGAAATGCTCGACGGTTTAATAGATATTTATCTTCCTGATTTGAAGTATATCAGAAGCGATAAAGCAAAAAAATACAGCTCTGCAGAAAACTATTTTGAAATTGCTCAAAAGGCGCTTTCAGAAATGCGAAAACAGCAAAAAAAGGATGTTTTTGATAAAAAGGGAATTATGCAAAAAGGGATGATTATCCGCCATTTAATCCTTCCCTCAAACACAAATTCATCAATTGATATAATTAAATTTATAAGCGAGAATTATCCCGATACATATTTATCGCTAATGGCGCAGTATGTTCCCTGCGGCGATTTATCAGCGTTCCCTGAAATAAACAGAAAAATAACAAAAAGGGAATATGAAAAGGTTGTAGATTTCGCATTAAATCAGGGAATGAGCAGGCTTTTTATTCAGGAACTCAGCTCCGCAGATGAAAAATTCATTCCTGCATTTGATTTTAGCGGAGTTTTGTGATATTATAGAGTGGCAAAAATATTTTTTAAAAAGGAGAATAAAGGTATGAAAAAATTATTCAAGGAATTCAAAGAGTTTATCAACAAGGGCAGCGTGCTTGATTTGGCAGTCGGCGTTATCATCGGCGGCGCTTTCAGCGGAATTGTTAATGCGCTTATTGATAACATCATCAATCCGCTTATCGCTTGCATCGGCGGAACCGATATCGGCTTTGCTTTTGAGATTATCAAGGGCAACGAGGCTACCAAGGTTAATCTTGGCGCTTTCATTTCGGCAATTATTAATTTCTTAATCATTTCACTTGTTATCTTCCTCATCGTTAAGAGCGCAAACAAGGCTAAGGCTCTCACAGCTAAGAAGGAAGAGATTGAAGAAGCGCCGACAACAAAGGTTTGCCCCTTCTGCAAAAGCGAAATTGCAATTGATGCAACAAAGTGTCCGCATTGTACTGCTGACCAGCCTGAGGAATAATTTAAAATTGAAAATTGAGAATTGAAAATTTTGGTTTCTCACTTCGTTCGTTCAATTAATTATTGTATGAGCGCAGCGAGTAACCGCAATTTTCCATTTTCCATTATCCATTTTCAATTTTTGAAAGTAGGAGTAAAATTTATGAAAATTGAAGAGTACAGATTTCCTTCCGCAACGGGAGTTTGCGAAATAGTCGGCAATTCATATAAGCCCGACGGTGATATCAAAGCCGTTTTTGCAATTCATCACGGAATGGCAGAGCATCAGGAGAGATACAGGGGCTTTATTGAATACCTTGTTTCCCTGGGCTATGCTGTTTATATCCACGATATGGCAAACCACGGCAAATCAAATGTTGATTTTGATGAAACGGGATATTTCGGCGAAAAGGATGGCTATAAGGCTCTTGTTGATGATTTCAAAACAACCTTTGAAAAGGCAAGAAGCGAAAACCCCGATAAAAAGATTATTGTTATGGGTCATTCAATGGGCTCGTTCATAGTTCGCTGCTTCACCGCCTGGTATGCAGACCTCGATTTTGCAGGCGCTATCTATATGGGAACGGGCGGAGCAAATCCGATTGCAGGTCTTGGCGATAAGATTTCTGCAATGGTTGTTAAAATGAAGGGCAGCAAGCATAAGAGCAAAACTCTTGATAAGATGAGCTTTGGCTCATATAACAAGAAGTTTGAAGGAAGAACCAATTTTGATTGGCTCACCAAGGATGAAGCAATTGTTGATAAATACATAGCTGATGACTACTGCGGATTTCTTTTCTCGGCTCAGGGTATGAACGACCTTGTTAAGCTCAATATTGAAGCTAATACGGATGAATGGTATACCCGGATTAAAACAGAGCTTCCGATTTATCTTGTAAGCGGAGAAATGGACCCCGTTGGCGAATACTCAAAGGGTATCAGAGATATTTATCAAAAGCTCCTTGCAACCGACCATAAGAAGGTTACAATCAAGCTCTATCAGGGCGACCGCCACGAGGTTCTCAACGAGCTCGATAAGGACGTTGTTATGAAGGATTTAACCGATTGGGTTCAAAAAGAAGTTTTATAGTTTTGCGTTTCAAGTTATGCGTTGCGAGTTCTCGGTTACTCGCACAAGTGCTCAAACAATTGTAAATCGGAGCGTATCGACCCTGCAACGCACAGCTTGCAGCGAACAACCCAAATTGTAGTTTGCTTACAAATCACATAAAAAACCGCCTCGGCATAGAATGTGCTGAGGTGTTTTTTATGTTTTTGAGTGAGCTTAAGGAAAACCAGAGCGCTGTTATAGCGTTTTCACAGAGTGAAACTCCGTTTGAAAGAAGGCTTTGCGATATGGGTTTTCGCTTTGGCGAAAATGTTTGCTGTGTTAAACGGGGCTTTTTCAAATCGCCGATAATATACAGCGTTTGCGGAAGCTTTGTTGCGCTCAGGAAAGCGGATGCCGATAAAATCGAGGTGGTTCTTTGAGCAGGAGATGCGTTGTTCTTGCGGGTAATCCGAATGTCGGCAAAAGCACCGTTTTTAACGAGCTTACGGGAATGCATCAGCATACGGGAAACTGGATTGGCAAAACCGTTGAAACGAGCAAATCCCGATTTTACTATAAATATAATGATTATGAGATTGTTGACCTTCCTGGAACATACACCCTGAGCAGTGCCTCAAAGGAAGAAGAGGTTGCGCGTGATTTTCTTAAAACCTCAAACCCCGATTGCATTGTTTGCGTTATTGATTCAACTGTTTTGGAGCGCTCACTGCTTCTTGTTTTTCAGCTTATGCAGCTCAGCAGTAAAATCGTTGTTGTTTTAAATCTCTGCGATGAAGCAAAGAAAAAGGGGATTTTTATTAACGAAGAAAAGCTGTCCTTGTTGCTCGGAGTTCCCGTTGTTAAGGCAACCGCACGTTCGGGAAAGGGAATAAATAATCTCCTTGAACAAATCCACCTTGTTGCAACAAATGCAATTTCTCCAAAGCCTGAAATCTCTCTTTCAAAAGGTGATAGGGGATACGAGAAGGCAAAGGAAATTGCCCTTTCAGTTCTTGAAAAAGAGCAGGAAAACAAGCTCGGCGCTTTAGACAGAATAATGCTCGGCAAATATTCCTCAGCCCTTGCAATGCTTCTTCTCTTCGGTTTGGTTTTATATATAACAATCAGTTTTTCAAACTATCCCTCTGCGCTTTTAAAACTGCTTTTCGACAGCCTTGAAGCAAAAATTGCCGAACTGCTGATATCCTTAGGGACGGCTGAATGGGCGATAAATCTCTTTGTTTTCGGAATGCTCAGAGTACTGTTTTTCGTTGTTTCGGTTATGCTTCCGCCAATGGCAATTTTCTTTCCGCTGTTTTCGCTTCTGGAGGACTGGGGACTCTTTCCGCGCTTTGCGTTTAATCTTGATTATCCCTTTGAAAAATGCTCCTCCTGCGGAAAGCAGGCGCTTTGCTGCTGTATGGGGCTCGGCTGTAACGCAGTCGGAGTAACGGGCGCAAGAATTATTGATTCCCCCCGTGAAAGAGCAATTGCAATTATCACAAATTCGCTCACTCCCTGCAACGGAAGATTTCCTTTGCTTATTGCGATAATCTCAATGTTTTTTGCAAAAAGTGCAGCGCTCTCGTCGGTAATTCTGCTTGGGCTTTTATGCCTTTCGCTTTCAA
>CAMYWU010000042.1 GCA_947302895.1 uncultured Clostridia bacterium
TTGCGTGCAACGAAATAGACCTTTTGATTTTCTTCCGTGATCCTCTTACTGCAAAGCCCCATGAGCCTAACGATAATGATTTATTAAGACTTTGCGATGTTCACAACATTCCGTATGCAACAAATATTGCAACTGCGGAGGCGCTTATCAGGGGAATTGAACGAGGCGACTTTGAATGGCGTGAAATAGTTAACCCACGCTACAACAAATAATAAAATTAATCAAACAAGCATTATTGGGGCTATCTTTAGGACAGCCCCATAATTCAGTAATATAGGAGATATTTATGGCATTGATAACAAAGGCAATCAAGGGAACAAAGGATGTTTTGCCCTCTGAGGTTTACAAAAATCAGTACATAGAAGCAACCTGCCTTTCGGCTGCCGAAAATTGCGGATATAAGGAAATCAGAACTCCTGTTTTTGAACACACCGAGCTTTTTCAGCGTGGCGTTGGCGATACAACGGATGTTGTTCAGAAGGAGATGTATACATTTGACGATAAGGGCGGACGTTCAATAACTCTTCGCCCCGAGGGAACAGCAGGCGCAGCCCGTTCATTTCTTGAAAACGGGCTCAACAACGAAACTCTTCCCCAGAAGGTTTGCTATTTAACCTCCTGCTATCGCTATGAAAAGCCCCAGGCAGGCAGACTCAGAGAGTTTCATCAGTTCGGCATTGAATGCTTCGGTGCAAGCGAGCCGATTGCAGATGCGGAAATGATTTCGCTTGCAAAGCAGATTTTTGACGAGCTTGGAGTAAAGGATTTACACCTTGAGATAAACTCAATCGGCTGTCCCGAATGCAGAGCGAATTACCATAAAGCGCTTAAGGAATATTTCAGCGAAAAAGAGGACGAGCTCTGCTCCAACTGCAGGGAAAGACTTGAGCGCAATCCTATGAGATTGCTCGATTGCAAGGTTCCTTCCTGCAAGGAGATTGCAAAGGACGCCCCCGTTGTTCTTGATTATCTTTGCGATGATTGCAGGGAGCATTTTGAAAAGGTTAAGAAATACCTTGATGCAATGAATATTGAATATCAGGTGAACCCGAAAATTGTTCGGGGACTTGATTACTATACCAAAACCGTTTTTGAATATGTTTCGGATGCTATCGGCGCTCAGGGAACTGTTTGCGGCGGCGGAAGATACGACGGTCTTATTGAAGAGCTCGGCGGCGCAAAAACGCCCTCGCTCGGCTTCGGTATGGGACTTGAAAGACTCCAGATAGTTATGGAAGCTCAGGAATGTGAATTCCCCGAGCCTAAAAAGCCAGATTTGTTTATTGCCGCAATGGGCGAAAAGGCTCAGCTTAAAGCGGTTGAAATTGCAAAGGATATGCGTGATGAGGGCTTCTCCGCCGTTTACGACGTTAACGCAAGGTCGCTTCGTGCTCAGATGAAATATGCCGATAAGCTCGGCGCTGCGTTTAATGTTGTTATCGGCGACGGCGAGCTTGAAGAGGGAAAAGCAAAGCTTAAAAATATGAAAACGGGCGAAAGCTCCGATATTGATTTAACAACCTTTGTTTCGGGCTTTTATTCAATCAGTATGGATGAGCAGCTCAAAGACCTTGAAATAAACGGCGAGGCATTTGATTTCAATTCGCTTTTCGGAATCAGCCAGAACTAAGTTCCACGGAGGAAGATATGGAAACATTAAAAGGACTTAAAAGAACAGCGTATTGCGCTGAATTTGATATGAAAAACGTTGGTCAGGAGATAACCGTTTACGGCTGGGTTCAGCGTCAGCGAGACCTTGGAAATCTCATCTTTATTGACCTCAGGGACAGAAGCGGAATTATTCAGCTTTCCTTTAATAACGATACCGATAAGGAAATATTTGAAAAGGCAAGAAGCGTTCGCAGTGAATGGGTTGTTGCCGCAGTCGGAACAGTTGCTGAAAGAGAGAGCAAAAACCCCGACATCCCGACGGGAGATATCGAGGTTATGGTAAGCGAGCTTCGTATTCTTTCAAAGGCTGAAACTCCGCCCTTCGTTATTGAAAACAGCGAAACCGTTGGTGATGAAACAACTCTTAAATACAGATATCTCAATCTAAGAAACGAAAAGCTGACAAAGAATATCTTAATGCGTCATAAGATTGCAAAAATCGCAAGGGATTATTTCTATGATAATGATTTTATCGAGATTGAAACCCCGATGATGATTAAATCAACTCCCGAGGGCGCAAGGGACTATGTTGTTCCCTCACGTATTCATAAGGGCAAATTCTATGCTCTTCCGCAGAGCCCCCAGATTTATAAGCAGCTCTGTATGATTGCAGGCTTCGACAGATATATTCAGCTTGCACGCTGCTTCAGAGACGAGGACTTAAGAGCCGACCGTCAGCCTGAATTTACCCAGATAGACCTTGAAATGAGCTTTATCGAGATAAACGACCTTCTTGAAATGGCAGAGGGCTTTATAAGAAAGCTTATGAAGGAAACAATAAATGTTGAGCTTCCCGAAAACTTCCCGAGAATGAGCTTTGAGGAGGCTATGAATAAATACGGCTCCGATAAGCCCGATACAAGATTTGAAATGCTCATTGAGGATATCTCGGACTGGGCAGATAAAACTGATTTTGTTGTTTTCAAAAACGCAATTGCTGAGGGCGGCGCTGTTAAAGCAATTGTTGCTAAAAATGCAGCAGGGGCATACACAAGAAAGAAGATTGATAAATTAACCGAGCACGCAAAGGGCATCGGCGCAAAGGGACTTGCATATATCCGCTGGGCTGATGAAGAGCCTAATTGCTCCTTTAATAAATTCCTTAAGGAAGGCGAGCTTGCTTCTTTAATCGAGCAGCTTGGAGCAGAAAAGGGCGATGTTGTTTTCATCATCTCAGATAAAACAAGAAAAGCGCTCACAATTATGGGTGCGCTTCGTCTTATTGTTGCAAAGGAGCTTGATATTATTCCCGAGGGCAAGTGGAATTATCTCTGGATAACCGAAATGCCGTTCTTTGAGCTTGATGAGGACAGCGGAGAATGGGTTGCTGCTCATCATCCGTTTACTATGCCTATGGAAGAGAGCATTCAATATCTTGATTCGGATAAATCAAAGGTTAACGCTCAGGCGTTCGACCTTGTTCTCAACGGATGCGAGCTTTCCTCAGGCTCAATGAGAATAACAAACTGCGAGCTTCAGACAAAGATGTTTGAGCTTCTCGGTATGAGCCAGGAAGAGATTGATGCAAAATTCGGCTTCCTTGTTGATGCATACCACTATGCTTCTCCTCCGCACGGCGGAATGGGCATTGGTCTTGACAGACTTGCAATGCTTATCTGCGGCGCTGAGTCGCTGAGGGATGTTGTTGCCTTCCCGAAGGTACAAAATGCGAGCGAGCTTATGAGCGGTGCGCCGTCATATGTTGATGATGTTCAGCTTCAGGAGCTTTCGCTTGAAATAATAGGTGAAGAAGAGTAATGAAATATAATTTTTTCGCAATGGTTAACAGAATGAAGCTGATTAACCGTTGGGCGTTAATGCAGAATACCAATAAAGAGAATATCGCCGAGCATAGCCATTCGGTTGCCGTTATTGCCCATGCGCTTGCGCTTATCGGAAACAAGGAATTCGGCAAGAGCTATGATGAGGGCAGGGTTGCCGTTTTAGCGCTCTACCACGATACAACCGAGGTTATCACCGGCGATATGCCAACTCCCGTTAAGTATTATAACGACGATATCAAAAATGTTTATAAGGATATCGAAAGAGTTGCAGGGGAGCGCCTTCTTGCAATGCTTCCCGAAAGCTATAAAGGCGACTACGAGGCGTTTTTTGAAAAAAAGCCCGAGGACGAGGAGCTCTGGAAGCTTGTTAAGGCTGCGGATAAAATCAGTGCGCTGATTAAGTGTATTGAGGAATACCGAATGGGCAACAAGGAATTTGAAATTGCCCTTAAAGCGCAGGAAAAGAAAATTGATGAAATAAATCTTCCCGAGGTTGAATTTTTCAAAAAGCATTTTCTTCCCGCATACTACTTAACACTTGATGAACACACAAAATAAACCGCCCTTTCAGGCGGTTTATTTTTTTAGATTATAGGTTATAGGGGTTAGGTTTTAGGTTTGGGTGCTGCGCACGGCTATAACCTTACACCTATCACCTAACACCTGAGGAAATCCTTGATTTCCTCAAACACTTCTTCCATCTTCATACCCCTTGAGCCTTTAACAAGAACGGCGTCTCCTGCTTTGAGGTTTGATGAGAAGGCTTTAACTTCACTTATCATTCTATCCTTTTCTTCCTTTGGGAAGGCTTGAGAATTATTCGGCATACCCTCTTTGAATGCCTTATAATCATCGCCAACAAAGAATGCGTAGTCCAGATTATTACTCTCACACATCTTGCCGAGATTGAAATGCTCTTTTTTTGCAAATTCGCCGAGCTCAAGCATTTCGCCGAGAAGAGCAACGGTTTTGCCGCCCTTTGCATACGAGGAAAGCGCTTCAAGCGCAACCCTTGCCGAATCGGGGCTTGAATTATAATAATCCTTAACAAAAACAATTCCGTTTATCTCTTCGCTCTCGCATCTCATTGAAACGCTCTGATAGTTTTCGAGCGCTTCAAAGGCGTTTTTCAAACCAATTCCGAAATGAAGTCCGCAAAGCATTGCTTCAAGCGAGTTTAAAACATTGTATTTGCCAAGAACGGGAATAAAGCCCTTTGCCGTGCTTTCACCGCTTTTAACGGTGAAATATGTTTTGCCGCAATCCGAAACTAAATCGGAGGCTACAATATCGGCGTTTTCGTTTTCAATTCCCGTAAACTGCTTTTTGAAACCGCCCGTTTCTGCGCCGCAAAGCAGCTTATCATCGCCGTTGAGAATGAGCAGACCGTCTTTATTTAAGCCCTCAAGTATTTCAAGCTTCGCTTTCAAAATATTTTCCTGCGAGCCGAGGTTGCCGATATGCGCCTTGCCAACATTGGTTATGAGTGCAACATCGGGCTTTGCAATATTGGTAAGTCTGCTGATTTCGCCGAGGTGGTTCATTCCCATTTCGAGAATTGCGATATCGTAGCTGTCGTCCAGACCTAAAACCGTTTTCGGAAGCCCGATTTCATTGTTGAAATTCTTTTCTGTTGAATAAACCCTGTATTTGGAAGCAAGAACGGTTTTGGTCATATCCCTTGTTGTCGTTTTGCCGTTGCTTCCCGTAACTGCAACAATTTTAACGCCGAGCAGAGTTCTGTAGTAAGAAGCAAGGCGGTGGTATGCAAGAAGGGTATCGTCAACCATTAAAACAGGCAGGGAGGTTTCAACCTCCTTTGAACAGATAACCGCTGCTGCGCCGTTTTCCTCGGCAACCGAAATATAGCTGTGGCCGTCAAATTTCTCGCCGACAAGGGCAATGAATAAATCGCCTTTTTGAATTGTTCTTGTATCGGTTGAAACGCCGCTTATCATTATATCGCCGCAGTAATTACAGCTTGCATTAATGTTTTTAATTATATCAGTAAGTTTTAAAGGTTTCATAAAATCACCTATCCTATTCTTGGCTCCCTTGTGTAAAGGGAACTGTCGCAAAGCGACTGAGGGATTGTTTTCCTCAATAATATTTTGATAAAAAAATTATAATATAAATATTTTGAAAAATCAACCGAATGATAATATTGTAAAATGAAAGCTACTGTGTTATTATCTATTTAAATAAATTACAGCAGGTGAAAGCTATGTTTGATGCAAAAAAGGTTAAGGATGAATGCGTACAGTGGATTAGGGATTTCTTTGAAGAAAACGGCAAGGGCTGCAATGCAATTGTTGGCATTTCGGGCGGAAAGGATAGCTCAATTGTTGCCGCACTCTGCGTTGAAGCGCTTGGCAAGGACAGGGTTATCGGCGTTTTGATGCCAAACGGCGAGCAGGCAGATATTGATATGGCAAAGCTCCTTGTTGAGCATCTTGGAATTAAGCATTATATTGTTAATATCAAAGAGGCTGTTGACGGCGTTAAAAATGCGCTTCCCTTTGAGCTTTCAAGCCAGAGCGTTATTAATCTTCCGCCGAGAATCAGAATGAGCGTTTTATATGCAACAGCTCAGAGCCATAACGGAAGAGTTGCAAACACCTGCAATCTTTCTGAGGACTGGGTTGGCTATTCAACCCGCTACGGCGATTCCGTCGGCGATTTCAGCCCCTGTTCAAATATAACCGTTGCCGAAATGAAGCAGATAGGCGCTCTTCTCGGCTTGCCCGAGGTTTTGGTTAACAAACCTCCGATTGACGGCTTAAGCGGAAAAACGGATGAGGATAACCTCGGCTTTACCTATGCCGAGCTGGATAGATATATCAGAACCGGCGAAATTGAAAATAAAGAGGTTAAGGAGAGAATTGATTATCTCCATAGAATAAACCTCTTCAAGCTTGATGTTATGCCTTCATTCAAGCCCGAAATCAAGTATTAATTGACGCTTGACAATTAATGTCGCAATAGTTATATTATTAATAATATTTTTCCTTATTTTGGCGAACTTGAATTTTTAAGGCTTGCGCGACCCCAAAGGTCAGCGCGGCGCCTGAAAAATCCAATTTCATCCAAAATACAAAATGGTTTGAATATCCTGGGAGGTGCGCTGAATGTATATCACAATAAACGGCCAGCTTGGAAGCGGCAAAAGCGAAATCTGCAAATTTTTTAAAAACGAACACGGTTTTGATGTTTTTTCAACGGGCAGAATTCAGCGCGAAAAGGCGCTCCTCGAGGGCATTTCAACTCTTGAAATGAACGAAAAATCGGGCAAGGATTATTCGCTTGATTATCTTATTGATAACGCAACTGTTAAATTTGCAAAGGAGCATGAGGGCGAGGATGTTATTTTTGATTCGCGCCTTGCATGGCATTTTGTTGAAGAAAGCTTCAAAATTCATCTGCTTGTAAGCCCGGGCGAAGCGGGCAGACGAGTTTTTTGTAACCGAAAAACCGAGGAAGAAAAGTATAAGAGCCGGGAGGATGCAACAAATCAGCTTGTTCAGCGCAGAAGCCTTGAAGCTGAAAGATATCTTAAGGTTTATAATGTTGTTATGAACGATTATAATAATTATAATCTTGTTCTTGATACAACTTCGCTTTCAATTAAAGAGGTTTGCGAAATCCTCTATAACGAGGCTTGCGAATATAAAAAGGGAAATTATAAAAACAAGATTTTGGCTTCTCCGAAAAATATCTATCCTGCAAAAAAGATTTCGGATGAATATAAGGAAAGCGATAGCGATATTGTTGATATAATCTGCTTTAACGATGTTATGTATGCAATAGACGGCAACGAAAAGCTTAAAGCGGCAAACGCCCAGGGTAAAAAAATCATTGAGGTTAACTTAATTGAGGGGAATAAGGAAAATATTTCAATCACCCTGAACGACCTTTATGAATGGGAAAAAGAAAACGAATTTAATTATGCTTATTATCCTATAAGTGAATAAGTATATTTGGAGCGTCGAGGTCGCCGCTCCCTACGAATACGCCGAGGCGTGCTGTGTAGGGAATGGCGACCTCGATATTCCTTTTTTCAAATTTAATGTTCGTTTAAGAAACAGGGGTTATTATACGCTCAACAAAGGCGAAAGCCAAAAGGAGTAATCACTATGAAAAAATCAACAAACAGAACAATTAAAAATGTGATTATGTGTTTGCTCATAGCTGTTTTATGCGTGGGCTCATATTTCACAATGGATTATGCAAAGGATAATATTCAATCATCTGGCTTTGAAATGCAAATGCCATCGGGTGAAATGCCCCAGGGCGCTCCCGGAAGCTCATCCGACAGTGATTCATCAAACCAACCGCCCGAAATGCCGAGCGGCGACAGTAACTCAAACGCTCAGCCGCCTTCACCTCCGGAAAGCTCGGATAGCAACAGCGGTGATTCATCAAACCAACCGCCCGAAATGCCGAGCGGCGACAGCAACTCAAACGCTCAGCCGCCTTCACCTCCGGGAAGCTCGGATAGCAACAGCGGTGATTCATCAAATCAGCCGCCGTCAATGCCAAACGGTGAAATGCCCCAGGGCGCTCCCGGAAGCTCAAAGAAGCTGACGACAGTATACTATATTATTTTTGCGTGCGAAGGTCTTTTGATTTCCCTTCTTTTGATATATCTCATAATGTCGCAGTTCAACAAAAAGAGCTTCAAGGAAACCTTTAAAAACGGCAAGAGTATAATTGCCTTCGCTCTTGCGCTGATTATTGCAACCTCGGGCTTAACCGTTGCTCAAAGCGCAGTTGCAAGCAAGTTTTTCCTTAGTTCATCAAGCAGCTCACAGAGCTTTGATATGAAAAATCAAAACTCAGAAAGCGCCGATGCGAGCGGTGCAACAACCGTTGATTCAGGCGAGCAAAGCCTTACAGAAACCTATTCTTCAACAACGAGCGATGAAAGCGCAATCCTCGTTACAAACGGCGGCAGCGCAACAGTTGACGGCGCAACAATAACCAAATCGGGCGATTCTTCAAACACCGAAAACTCGGAATTTTACGGAGTTAACGCAGGAGTTCTTGTTCAGGCAAACTCAAGCGCAACAATAAAAAATTCAAATATATCAACCGATGCCAAGGGCGCAAATGCAGTCTTTTCAACGGGCGAAAATTCAAAAATATATATTTCCGATTCAACTATAACAACAACTGGCGAAAGCTCCGCAAGAGGACTTGATGCAACCTACGGCGGCTATATTGAAGCCGATAACGTAAAAATCACAACCCAGGGCGGCTCCTGTGCAGCTCTTGCAACCGACAGGGGCGAAGGAACAGTTATTGCAAAAAATTCAACTCTTGAAACAAATGGAAAGGGTTCACCCGTTATCTATTCAACAGGCGATATCAGCATTGAAAATACAAACGGAACGGCAAACGGCTCCCAGATGGTTGTTATCGAGGGTAAGAATTCGGCAACCGTAACTAATTCAACTCTTACCGCAACTGGTGCGGGCAACAGGGGCGACGTTGATGTTGCAGGTATTATGATTTATCAGTCAATGAGCGGCGACGCTTCCGAGGGAACAGGAACCCTGACAGCTGAAAACTCAAGCCTCAGCGTTGCAACAACAAGCAATTATTATAAGAGCGCACCGATGTTCTTTATAACAAATACCGATGCAGTTATAAATCTAACAAACACAAAGCTCAGCTTCGGCAGCGGCATTCTTCTCAATGCAGCAGGAACAAGCGAGTGGGGAAAAGAGGGCTCAAACGGCGGAAATGTAACCCTCAATGCAACAAGCCAGACTTTAAATGGCAACATTGTTGCAGATAAGATTTCAACTGTTGCAATAAATCTCACAAAATCAACCTATGAGGGAACAATAAACGGCGATAATTCCGCAAAGGAAGTCAGCCTTAAGCTTGATAAGGATTCAAAAATAACCTTAACCGGCGACAGCTATGTTACCTCGCTTGAAAATGCCGATACATCAAACAGCAATATAGATTTCAACGGCTATACGCTTTATGTTAACGGCAAAGCAATCAACTAAGATTTTCTTCACTTTAATACCTCTGATAATAAAGCAAACCCTGCGGACTTCGGTCTGCAGGGTTTTGCTTTCACATTTCATAATGTTTGTTAAATA
>CAMYWU010000043.1 GCA_947302895.1 uncultured Clostridia bacterium
GAGTCAGGTTGTATGTAACAAATTCCGCAATTCCGATTAATCCCGTTAGTCCTGAGGAAATATTAATCGCTGTTATGGCGTTTTTGATCTTTTTATTGGTATTAACGGTATTGGCAACCATAATATAACCAAGAAAACAGCCCATCCAAAGCAAGCCTATCAGTGAGGAAAGAATATGGGTGTGGCTCCATATTCCGGAAATCACCATATAACACATATATGCAATGGAAACCTTGCCAAGTTCTCCGAGTTTTGCGTTTCTTCCTGTTTTTTTCATATGAATTATGAAATAAATATACAGGAAGAATACAAAGAGCGGAGCGATATATTCAGGAAAAACAAACGAAACGCCAAGCGTTATCAAAAGCATTGCAAATAGCTTTCTGTCTGTTTGCCAACTGCCCGTAGCAGCCATAGCTTCACATCCTTATAAACATACTCTAACTACATAATAATAGCATAAGCCTTTCATTTTTTCAAGATATTTGTATTATTCTGTTGAATTACAAAAAGGTAAAAACAGCTTAAAACTTTTGTATTGCATTATTATAATAAATATAGTATAATCTATCTATTAGTTTATTTTAAAATAGCATAATAGGAGTTTTGACTATGAGCGAAAAGACTAAGAACGGTGAATTTGAAGAAAACGAACTTGAAAAGTCAAATTCATCCAAGGAAGTAACTTTTGAAGAAAACGATAACTGGGAGTTTCAGGCAAGGGCTTTAACTCTTGAAAACGATGATTTTGAAGCTGATACCGATTATGAAAAGGTTCAAAGTGAAAAGGAAGAAAAAAATGAGCCCGAAAAAAAGCCCGTTGTAAAAGCAAAGGAAAAGTCGCCGAAAAAGCTTTCAAAGAATACTATTAAGTTTATCATAACCGGAATTATCTGTGCAATTGTTGCGGCACTTCTCATTGTTTTTGGTGTTAATTATTACACTCAGCCAAATACCAACGAAAAAATGAATCCCGGTAATGTTGCACTCAGGGTTGATAAAACCCCCGTTTCAATCGGTATGTATAACTATTATTATAACGCTGTTTCAAACAACTATATCAGCTATGCGCAGCAGGGTTATTATGATATAGATACCTCAGTTGATTATTCAAAGCAGAAAACAACTGATGCCGACGGTAACGAAATAACCTGGGCTCAGATGTTTGAAAACGAAACAATCGACCGTGTTCAGTATATAACAGCATATTATCAGGAAGCTGTTAAGCACGGCGTAACCCTTACAGATACCCAGAAGGAAGAAATCGAGAAAAACATCAAGAGCATTAAGGATGCCGCTTCCGAGGCTGATTTATCTGTTGATGAATATGTTTCCTCAACCTATGGCGAATACTGCGGTGTTGCAACAATCAGAAAGCTTCTTGAACAAAGCTATGCAGCAAATAATTATTATCGCCAGTATCTGATTGAAAACAAGGTTGATGAAAAGGCTGTTGAGGCTTATTTTGAAGAGCATAAGGATGATTATACAGAGGTTGACTTTGCATATCTCTTTGTAACCTATGATTCAAGCGATGCCAACGCAAAGGCTGAGGCAGAGAAAAACGCTAAGAAATACGCTTCACAGATTAAGAATGTAAACGATTTGAAGAAGCTTATTCCAACAGCTTGCAAGGATATAGTCGACCAGTATGTTTCAGCAGGTTATTATGCTGATGCAGACGCTTGCGCTGAAGCAATTGCAAGCAGTGTTGAAACCTCTATAACTAAGAGCGATAATTCCTTCACCGAGGCTGGTTCAGCATGGCTCTTTGATTCAAACACAAAGAAGGGCGATTGTTCGGCATTCCTTGATGAAACCAATTCAATGTATTTCATTCTTCTTAAAACAGGCGAGCCCAGCGTTGCTGATGATGAGGTGTATTCCGTTCGCCATATTCTGATTATGCCCGGCGACGAGGAAGAAGAAAGCTCCGAGGCTCAAACAACAAAGAAGGAACACACAAAAGAGGAATGGGCAGAAGCTGAAAAGAAGGCTAATACAATTCTTGAAGAATACAAAAAAGGCAAGAAAACCGAATATGAATTTGCTCTTCTTGCTGAAAAGTATTCAGAAGATACCGGTTCAACCTCAAAGGGCTCAAATGGTATGTATGGCGGTCTTTACGAGGGTGTTCCGCTCGGACAGATGGTAAAGGAATTTGAGAGCTGGTCAACCGATAAATCAAGAAAATACGGCGATACCGATATAGTTAAATCGGATCACGGCTATCATATTATGTTCTTTGTTGAAGACACAAATTCAAGCTTGTTCAAGAGCGAGCAGGCAGTTGTTGCCGAAAAGGAACAGGAATATATCAAGTCCTTTAAGGTTAAGAAAAACAGAAGATCAATGAAGAAAACCATGGTTGCAAAGCCTCAGAGCGCTGAAGAAACAACAGAGGCTGCAAATTAATAAAAATAATTCTTGTAATATTAAAGAGTTTATAGTAGAATATTAAGGAAATTTTAGCAGAAAGGCTATGTGATAAAATATGGCAAAGGATATCGAAAAAGAAAAGGAAGAGCTCCTCGAAGAAGAGCTCAGCGAAAAAACGGAAGAGGCTAAAGAAGAAAAAAAACCCTCCAAGGAAGAAAAGGCAGCTGAAAAAGCAGCTCAGAAGGAAGAAAAAGCTGCTAAGAAGGCAGAAAAGGAAGAACAAAAGCTCAATGAAAAAAGAGAAAAAGCTGAGGCAAGAAAAAAGGAAATCGTTGCCGAGGTTCGTGAGCTTAAAACTCAGATTGCCGAAGAAACAGACGAGAAGAAAAAGAATAAGCTTCGCCGTCAGAGAGACGACCTTATCGCTCAGAGAGACGCGATCAATAAGAGCAAGGACGGAATAACAATTCCTATGGCTCCTCTTGCTAAAAGAAGACTCAGGGCTTGTATTGCAATTGTTGTTGTTATTGCGTTCCTCTTTGTTTACGTTCAGAGCGGAATGGTTCGCCATGGTTTAATGGGTGCGTTAGGCGTACCGCAGAGCACTTTTACAGGTATGGTTGTTAAGGATGGCGACGGCAAGAATCATGCAATAAAGGTAAGCACTTATAACTACTACTATGCAATGCTTTATAATCAGCTTCGTCAGACTCAGGAGCAGTATGAGCAGTATGGTGTTGAGCTTTCAGACGACCAGAAGATTGATTTCGATAAGAAGCTTTCTCAGCAGAAAACTAAGGACCCCGATGACGAAACAAAGGAAATCACCTGGGCTGAGTATATGCATGATCAGGTTTTGGATAATGTTAAAGCAACCTATATGTATTATTATGAGGCTGTTAAGGCAAACGACGGTAAAGAACCCAAAATCACTGATGACCAGCAAAAAGAGATTGATGAGGCAGTTGATAACTATAAATCAACCGCTGAAAGCCAGGGTGTTACCGTTAGCGCATATTTCACCTATGTTATGGGTAAGGGTGTAACCGAAAAGGTATTCCGCAACGAAGCAAAGATATCTTATATTTCTGAGAATTATCAGGAAGACTATCAAAAAGAGCTTTCCTCAAAGCAATATGATGAATCAGAATACGAAAAATACCGTGATGAGAACAAGGCAGACCTTGTAAGCGTTGATATTAAGTATTTTGAGTGCGACACTGAGGATGATGCAAAGGCATTCAAAAAGGCTCTTAAGGCAGACGGTTCAAACTTTGCAGCTCTTGCTTCAAAGTATGCTTCTTCCGATTGGGATAAAGAGGCAAATAAGAATGCCGTTGAAACAACTTATGTTGATATAACAATGCCTACTCTTAAGAATATGAACGGCGGTATTGCAGCAGCCGATGAACACGAAGACGGCGAGGAAGAAGAACAAACCTATTCAGGTCTTGACTGGGTATTCTCCACCGACAGAAAAGCCGGCGATGTTAAGCAGGTTTCAACCTCAGTTGTTTATATCATCAAGCCTGCAAGACTTTCAGATACTCATCCTGTATCAGTTCGCCATATCCTTATCAAGCCCTATAGCGAAACAACCAATGATGACGGCGAAGTTAGCGAAACAGAAGCTGAAACTCCTTCAGAAGCTTCAAAAGAGGAATGGGCAAACGCTAAGGCAAAGGCTGATAAGATTTATAAGCAGTATAAAGACGGCGAAAAGACCGCTGAGGCATTCGGCGAACTCGCAAAGGATAATTCAGCAGACAGCAACGCTTCCGACGGCGGTATTTACGAAAACGTTACTCCAAACCAGATGGTTCCGACCTTCAATGCATGGTGCTTCGATAAGAACCGCAAGGAAGGCGATACAGGAATCGTTAAGACTGAATACGGTTATCATATTATATATTTCGAAGGAACAAGCGATTTAACTGTATGGCAGTATACTGCTCAGCAGGCGCTTGCAAGCGATGACGGAAAAGAGGCAACCGAGAAGCTTGAAAAGTCCTATTCAATCAAGCAGACTTGGCTCGGCTCACGTTACTTCGAAAAAGATACCGATATTGATTCATAATCACATTATGGCTATTATTTCAAAAAACAAAGAGCTTGAACAGCTGAAAAAGGAAAACGCAAGATTAAAAGCAGCTCTTAGCGAAGCGGAGTTTGAAAACCAGAGGCTTGAGATTATAAACAGCAATCTTGAAAATCAGCTTGCTGAATCAAACAGAGAGCTTGGCGAAAATATCGAGGTTCTGCAGAGTCTCAAGGGCGAAATTGAAAACCTTGTCAGCAATCTTCAAAGCTACAGAAAATAATGTTATATTAACCTCCGATACTGCATATGCTTTATCGGAGGTTTTAATATGCAGGAAAATTTAGAAAAGAAAAATCACAGCTTATCAATCAACAACAGGGAAAACATTGAAATAAACGGTGTTAAGGATGTTGCGTATTTCAACGAGGAGGAGGTAAGCGCCTCGTGCGATTGCGGAAGCATTCTTATCAAGGGAACCCACTTGCTTGTTGAAGCGCTCGACCTTGATAACGGTGTACTTATTATCAACGGAAGAATAACTGCGGTTGTATACAGCGAGAAAACGGGCTCAAAGAAGCTGCTCGGGAAGTTTTTTTCATAGTAAAAGCATTAACGGCCTTTGCAGTTTTGGGCTTGATTCTCGGCTTTTTATACGATGTGTTTTATCTGCTTAACACTAAAGTTAAAAAAAGATGGTTCTTGTTTTTAGCAGATATAGTGTTTTCCCTGATTTTTACAGTTTTGTTTTTTTGTTTTTTAATCGGTTTTAACGGCGGTGAATTCAGAGCTGTATTTTTGATTGATTGCCTTGCAGCTCTTTGTCTGAATTTGGCTTTATTACGCAAAATTCAACGAGTTTTCAACAAGTTGTTGAAAGACGGTCAAAAACTTTAATTTTGTTTTCAAATTGTAACCTTTTTTTTGAAAAAACACGAAAAAAACTATTGCAATATATCTATATAGTGTAGTATAATAAATTTACTAACCGTATATTGTTATATGCGTTGTGTATGAGGCGATAGATTTGAATCAGAGAATTATGAAAATTGTTAAAAGCAAGTCATTTGTTAAGCTCGTTATCGGCATTTTGTTCCTCGGGCTTGTTTGCTATTGCTCATACACTCTTATCAGTAACTATTCCGATATCAGCAGGCTCAATGCTCAGGCAGCGGAGCTCAATACTCAGTATGATAATCAGCTTAAGGAAAATGAAAAGATAAAGGCAATTCTTAATTCCGATAATAAAGATGAGTATATTGAGCAAAAGGCAAGAGAAAAGGGCTATGTTAAGGATGGCGAAATAGTTTTCTACGACATATCATAAAATATTAATTGTGGGCGGATGATATCCGCCCGAAATTTTTATATAAAGGAAAATAAAATGAACTTATTAATGACTGCGCCTTGTCTTCTCGGTATTGAGGGGCTTGTTGGCGATGAATTGAAAATGATGGGTGCGAGTAATGTTGCTCCCGAAAACGCCAGAGTTTTCTTTGAAGGAAACGAGGATATTCTTGCAAGGGCAAATTTAAACTCACGCTTTTCTGAAAGAATATTAATTGTTCTCGGCAGATTTAATGCATTAACATTTGAAGAGCTTTTTCAGAGCGTTAAAGCAATCAGCTGGGCTGATTTTATCGGCGCTAACGATACTTTTCCCGTTAAGGGCTTTTCAATCAATTCAACTCTTCATTCAATTCCCGATTGCCAGAGCATAATAAAAAAAGCGGTTGTTGAATCGCTTAAAGAGGACTACGGTATTTCCTGGTTTGAGGAAACAGGACCTGTTCATCAGATTCAGTTTTCAATAATCAAGGATGAGGTTTGCATTATGCTTGATTCAAGCGGTATGAGCCTTCATAAAAGGGGATACCGCCCATCATCAAACGATGCTCCTATAAGAGAAACGCTTGCCGCTGCGATGTGCTCCCTTTCAAAGCTCAGGCATTACCATACTCTTTACGATCCCTGCTGCGGAAGCGGAACAATTCTTATTGAGGGTGCGCTTCTTGCAAACAATATTGCGCCGGGACTTGGCAGGGGATTTGCATTTGAAAGATGGGGCTTGATTGATGAAAGTGTAATCAAAAGCGAAAAAGAGCGCTGCCATGATTTAGTTAAGAAAGATACTGATTTTTGCGCTATCGGAAGCGATATTGACAGCGCAGCAGTTGAGCTTACTCTTCATAACGCCAATAAAGCAGGGGTTGCAAACTTCATCAGGGCATCCCAGGCGGACATAAGAGTTTTTAATCCATCAACAGAAAAGGGAACGCTTGTTACCAATCCTCCATACGGCGAAAGAATGCTTGATATAAAAGAGGCTGAAAAAATCTATCGCATTATGGGCGAAAAATTCATTTCAAAATACGGCTGGTCTTACGGAATTATTTCACCCGATGAGGAGTTTGAAAAATGCTTCGGCAGAAAAGCCGATAAGCGCCGTAAGCTATACAACGGCAATATCAAATGCCAATACTATATGTTTTTTAAATAAATTTAAAATCTGAATTTACTTTGACAAAAAAATCTCTCCTTGCAAGTTATAATCGATTTGCAAGGGGGGATTTTTATTGTTATTTATGCAGATGTTTTATTCATCGTTAACTTTTTTATAACCCTTTTGCTGCTTGAATTAACCGCAAAAGCGGGAAAGAGAAACCCGAAAACCTTCAGAATTGTTATATCCTCTGCGCTCGGCGGAGCATATTCGCTTATAATATTGATTGATGATATTCCCATAGTTCTGTTGCTGCTTTCAAAAATCGGTTTTGCAATACTCTTAATTCTGATTTCATTTTCATTTGTAAGGCTGAAAAGCTTTTTATCAATGCTGTTGATATTCATGTTTTCAAACTTCGTTTTTCTCGGAATTATTGCAGGCCTGCAGATGATTTTTCACAGCGACAGAATCAGCATCAATAACGGTGAAATTTATTTTGATATAAACGCTCGTCAGCTGCTGTTTGCGGCTCTGCTTGCATATGCCGCCTCCTGTCTGATAATAAGGTTATATAATAAAAAGCTCTCAGCAGGCGAGATATACAGCATTCTGATTTTTAATAACGGCAAACAAATAAACGCTTTTGCTCTATCGGATACGGGGAATAAACTTCGTGAGCCGTTTTCAAATGCACCTGTTATAATTGTTAAAAGCGAGCTTCTGCAAGGCTTTTATGATGAGGAAAAAGCAAGGCTTATTCCTGCGTCAACGATTAATTCAAAATCCTTTTTATACGCCTTTAAGCCCGAATGCGTTAAGGTTAAAACCTCAAAGGGGTGGGAGATTATCGAAAATGTTTACATAGCTTCAAGTGATGAAATCAATTCAAAGAGTTTTTCCGCAATTATTAATCCCGAAATTATTTCAGTTTAGGTGATACATATGAGCTTAATTAATAAGATTTTCAATTTTATTGTTCAGAAAATTATTTATGAGGAATACTGCTTTTATATCAACGGTCCCGAAACGCTTCCGCCGCCGCTTACAAGGGAGGAAGAGGAAACAATAGTTGAGCAGATTAGAAGCGGAGACGAAACAAACCGTGATTTGCTTATAACGCATAATCTGCGCCTCGTTGTTTATATTGCAAAGAAATATGAGAGCAAAACAGCAGGCGCCGAGGATTTGGTTTCAATAGGAACAATCGGGCTTATGAAGGCGGTCAGAACCTTTAATCCCGATAAGAATATAAAAATTGCAACCTATGCTTCAAGATGTATTGAAAACGAGATACTTATGTATTTAAGAAAAGCCTCTAATTCAAAGATTGAAATGAGCTTTGATGAACCGCTTTCAATAGATTGGGACGGAAATGAGCTCACTTTGCGTGATGTTCTCGGCTCCGAGCCCGATGAAATCAGCCAGGGAATTGAATACGAGGATGAAAAGCGCCTTTTAAGGTATATTATTTCAAATCTTTCCCAGAAGGAAAAGAGCATTATGGAGCAGCGCTTCGGCTTAAACGGAACTCAGCTGCTAACCCAAAAAGAGCTTGCCGATGATATGGGAATATCGCAATCGTATATTTCCCGCCTTGAAAAACGCATTCTAACAAAAATCAAGGACGAAATGGAGCGCCACATAGTATAAAAAAACACAAAAGGGACTGTCCCTTTTGTGTTTAATATGTAGGGAGCGGCGACCCCGACGCTCCAATAATAATAATTAGTCCTCTAATGCGTTATTCCTGAATAAAAGGCTGATACACCAGATTGCTGCAAGGGCAACGAGAGTATATATAATTCTTGCAAAAACTCCGCTCTGACCGCCGCCAATCCAGGCAACCAAATCAAACTGGAAAATTCCGATAAGACCCCAGTTGATTCCGCCTATTATTGTTAAAATCAGCGCAATTTTATCAAGTATTCTCATAAAAAATCACTCCTTTTAGTCTATTGTTGACCTAAAGGAGTGGTTTTATTCTTTTATATTTCTGTTACCAAAATTTCCATTTCACCGCTGATTTTGTATTCGCCGAAGTTTGCAGGAACAAAGAAGGAATCTCCCTTCTTTGCATTTGCGCCTTCAACCTTGCCATTTCCGTCTATAACAAGAATATGATTGAAGCTCATATCATCTGTTTTAAGCGTTATTTCATCTTTAATATCGTAGCGGTTAACGGTGAATAAATCGCATTTTGTTAAAAGCTGTGAAATGCCGCCGCTGATTTCTTTTTCTTCGCCCTGGGGCTTTATATCGTATTTTGGCGGCTCTGTTTTTGAAACGTCAATTGCTTTTTGGATATGAAGCTCTCTCGGCTTGCCGTCCTTGCCGATTCTTCCGTAGTCATAAACTCTGTATGTGCAGTTTGAATTCTGCTGAATTTCGGCAATAAGAGCGCCCTTTCCGATAGCGTGAACCGTTCCTGCCTCAATAAAGAATAAATCGCCCTTTTTAACCTTAACGCTGTTGAGCTTATCAAGCAGAGTATTGTTTTCTATTGCCTTTTTAAATTCTTCGGAGGTGATTTTTTCCTTGAAGCCGTAAATCAACTGAGCATCATCAATCGCATCAAGAACATACCAGATTTCTGTTTTGCCGAATTCATTTTCAACCCTGCGTGCATAGTCATCGTCGGGATGAACCTGAACGGAGAGATTATCGAATGCATCAAGAAGCTTTATAAGAACGGGG
>CAMYWU010000044.1 GCA_947302895.1 uncultured Clostridia bacterium
TTCAGCAACGAAAATTCAAAGAAGACTATTCTTCAGAATCTTCCGAAGGATATTAAGGAGTGTAAAATTCTGTATTTTCCAAACGAGAATTTCAGCCGAAAAAACCTTGAAAATCGCTCATACCGTGATAGATTAATAAAGGTTGGCTTTGCAAAAAAGAATATTTATGTTTTTGATTACGATAACCCTCATGGCTTTGATGAGCTTGAGCTTGATTGCCTTTATATCGGCGGCGGCAACACCTTCAAAACCTTTGAAATGCTGAGGAAAACGGGGGCGGATAAGCTCATTGTTGATTTCGTTCAGAATAAAGGCGCAACCTTTATCGGAGGAAGCGCAGGTGCACATATTGCAAGCTTGAACATAGAGCATGTTAAGAATTTTGATGAGCTGCCCGAGGGCTTTTCGGATTATAACGGACTTGGCTTGTTTAACGGAATATTGATATGCCACTATTCAGAGGAACGCAGGGCGTATTATGAGCAAGCAAAGCAAGAGGGTAAATATTTGGTCTATAAGCTATCGGACGACGATTGTCTTATACTATAAACGAAATTATAAAAAACGAGCCTTTGGCTCGTTTTTTATTGTTATTATAACTAAATAAATGCGTGCAGATATATCAATTATGAACAAAGTTTTAACACGTGCATTGCTATTAATTTAAAATTATGATATTGTAAATTTATGTATTATGATATTCTTTAAGGAGAAGCGCTTTGAAAAATAGATTTTTATCAATTCTTTTGTCTGTTGCGGTAATGCTTAGCAGCATTGTAATTCTTCCTGTTTCATCACTTGCATATGATGAGGCGCAGATTTTGCTTTCAAATGTTGCCTCATCCGATTGGATGAGCGTTATTCGCGGCGACACTAAGCTAACCGAAATAACAATGCCGGGAACCCACGATTCCTGCGCAAGAAAGTTTCATAATGAGGATGCCTTTGGAATAATGAGCGGTATTTCAAAGTGCCAGAACCTCAACATAACCGAGCAGCTCAATGCGGGCGTGCGTTTTCTTGACGTGCGCTGTGAGGTTGATGCAAGCTCCCACTCGGTTAAAACCGTTCACGGCTCAACCGATTGCTGGAACGGCGACACTTATTACTATCTTGATTTTGTATTCCAGGATGTATATAACTTCCTTGCCGCTCATCCGAGTGAAACGGTATTAATCTCCATTAAAGAGGACGACGGAAACAACGGCGTTCCTCATTTCACAAATGCAATTTATGAATATATCCACGGATATCGCAGCCAGGATAACTATTATTTCTACGGAACGAATTATAATTATAACGACCATTGGTATCTTGGAAAAAGCGTTCCCACTCTCGAAAGCGTTCGAGGAAAGTGCGTACTTTTCAACCGTTTTGACCAGAAAATTGCAGATGAATCAGGCGATGGCGTTTGGGTTAATGAAAACGAATCGGGTCAGAAAATCAAGTATAATGATATGGAGGGCAGCTTTGCAGAGCCCTATTATGCAAATATTACAAGTTATAATACAGGTATAGGAACTGCTCATATTCAGGACTATTATAAATGGAGCACCGATCAGAAGAAGACTGCAACACAGTATATGCTTTCGCTCGGTCATTACCACGGAGAATACTATATCAACTATTCTTCAACGGTTTCGGATTCCTCCGTACCGAATCCGCAAAACCTTGCAAAAACGGTGAATGCACAGTATCCGTATTACACCTATGAAAAAACAAAGCCCTCGGGTATTTTTGCAATGGATTTTGCAACCGAGGATTTATGCCGTTACATAATTAAGAATAACGAGGGTGTGTGCACCCTTGTTGACGGCTGGGACGGCAATGTTTATTATAATCTCAACAGAAAAACAGGAGTTTTAACAATCAGCGGAACTGGCGCTATGAATAACTATGCCTTCTCCTCTGCAAAGGGCGCAAACGGCGCAGGCTCAACTGCTCCCTGGGGCGACCAGAATAAAAATGCGCTCTATGAGGGTCAGTATAACTCCGACTTAATAACAAGCGTTGTTATCGGCGAGGGTATAACTTCTATCGGGGCTTATGCTTTTTATGGCTATGACCATTTAACCTCCGTAACAATTCCGAGCTCGGTTAAAAGCATCGGAGAGGGTGCATTTACAAAATGTTCAGCCCTTACCTCCTTTGATATCAGCGGTAAATATATAACCTCAATCGGTAATATGGCGTTTAAGGACTGCACTGGCTTAACCTCGTTTACAACCTCCGATAAGCTTACTTCAATCGGAACGAATGCTTTTCAGAACTGCAGCTCCTTAACGATGTACGGAAAAGCAGGCATCTATTCGCAAACCTATGCAAATGATAACTCGATAACATATGTTGCAAGCGGTGAATACAACGCAGATATCAACTGGTTTACTTCAAGGGCAACCTATTATGAGCCTTTTACCGCAGACGGCGGCGGAACACTTGTTACAAACAGACGTGATAACGGATATGATGTTGAATGGCGCAGTACTGAAACCCAGGGCTCCGTTGAAAGAAAAGGAGTTGTTCATTTCCCGTATTGCCTTGGCAGCGCTCAGAACTATGTTAACACAGGCAAGAGCGCCCTTGGCGGAAACGCTTCGATTAACGACGGCGTTACAGTAAGCTTTTACAGGGCAATTAACGGAAACTACTGGGGCTCGGGAACCTGCATAACGCTTGCAAAGGATTCAAACAACTATCTTGCTCTTAACGACGACGGAACCTTTATCTATAAGCGAAACGGTTCAACAAAGGCTGAATGCACTTCAAAAACCTTTACGAGAACGGGCAATTCCGATGACACTCATAAATGGGAATATTTCACCTATTCTATAACTGACAGCACGGTTAAGGTTTATCTCAACGGCGAATTTGTTCATCAGGCTTCGGGAGCTTCGGGACTTGTCAGCTTCCTTGAAAGCGAAACAACGCTTGTTTATCCCGGTTCACGCTTCGGCTTGGGAACCTGCACTCTTGAGCTTGATGAAATATCAATTCTGCCGATTGCTATTGATGATATTGAAGCGGCTGCAATGTTTGCAACCTACACGGCACCGATTATTTATGAAAGCGACCAGCGCCCTGCGGATGCAAACGTTAAAATCTATGCATCAAACGGCTACGAAAA
The DNA here is from genome assembly GCA_947302895.1 of uncultured Clostridia bacterium. Classification (GTDB taxonomy): domain Bacteria; phylum Bacillota; class Clostridia; order Oscillospirales; family Acutalibacteraceae; genus Eubacterium_R. The sequence continues at coordinate 3,125 of CAMYWU010000044.1, forward strand.
CGTTATTTATACCCACGGACTCAACACAAACACCTCAACAAGCGGAATAAAGGACGCCGCAGACTATATGTTTAAGGGCGATTTGGTTGCCGACGGTGATAACGACAGCGCATATGTTTCCTCGGATACAACTGCGCTTGAAGGCGAGCTGTACACAACTGTTACGATAAACAGCAAGTATTCAATCTGGCTTTCAACCGCATACGATAACTACGGAAACACTTTAACCGCAACCCAGATTTCAGACACAAACGGAAGAAAAACCTTCAAGCTTTCGGGAAGTCTTTCAAGGGGTTATGCGGACGGCGGAGATGATGACATTGAGCTTTCAATGTATCTCACGGACGGAAATAATCTAATCCCCGAAACGAAATATGTTCATGTAACCCAGCATCCCGTTTCTGCCCATGCAATGGCGGGTATCTACAGAAACTGGGACAACAAAACAAGGGATATTTCTATAATTTTCAGAGCCGATGGCTCAACAGGCGTTTCAAACACCTATTATTCAGGAAACTATTCATATCTTCATACGCCCGTATGCGTAAACAACGCTTGGCGCTTTGCAAATAACTATAATGCCGACACCTTCTTTATTGTCGGCGACGGAAGAATGGGCAACGATTCAAACGATTCCTTCCCGAACACAACAAACGGCGCAGATATAGTTAATGCAGGTGTTTATTCCCAGGTTCAGAGCGGAAGCGGAACAGTTTATACGGGCGAGGCAACAACTGCGCATTATTATATTGATAAATCCGTTTTAACTGCCAATAAAACAGTTGGCGGCGTTCATCTTGATAATGACGGCAACACCTATCATATGAACAGCGTTATAACCCGTCTCGGAGCGGGCGGCTCGGAGAGCAAATATTGGTGGCGCAACTGCTGGGTTTACGGTCAGGACGGACTTGGCTGGAATTTAACAAGCGATAACGCTGTTGCAGAGAGCATCGGTCATGTTGATACATACAACACCGCTGACCCTCAGAAATTCGGCTACACAATGCCAACCATAACAGGCTATCTTGATAGGGGAAGCTCAACCTATCCAACTCAGTTCAGCGTTGGTATCAACCATTCGAGTGATGAATACTGCGCTCAGCCGAGAGTTGACTATAATGTTCACATATTTGATAAATCAACGCTCAGAAATCTTGTTGAATCCTATGAAGCTGAAAACTTAACAGGTGCATGGACCTCCCACGAGGAATGGGAAGCATATCAAAAGGCGCTTGAAGCTGCATATGAGATTTTAAACGACTATAAGGATACAACCTGCCCCGATGCAAACAGCACGGTATATAAAAACCTTGTTGCAGCTCACAGAGCTATAACATATGTTGACAGAACAAAATATGACACAGCAAGGGAAACAATCGTTTCTGCGCTTCCGAGAAATGTTCTCTATAACAGAAACACCTTTGAAAGAGTTTTCGACTTTATGCATACCGAGCTTAACAACCAGGAAAGCTACGATATCCATGCAGGAAAAATCCATTTCAATCTTCATTTTGTTGACCAGCTCGAGCTTGGCGACAGCCTGAGCAGAATTGAAGCGGCAGCTGCTTCAAAAACAGATGCTGTTCAATACGACCTTGATGCAATTGATGATATTAAGGATGATTTCTATGCCAACGTAACAACAACCGAAACAGTTGGCGGAACAAGCTATACCTATTACAGCTATTATTCTCAGGATTCCTATGACAGCCTTGTTACAGAAACGATAAATGATATCAACAACGCATATATGCACTACAGCGTTAACACCAATTCGGGCAACGTTGTTAAGGAGGCTCAAAACCCGTTTGCAGGAAAGAATGTATCAAACGGATTTACTATCAGCTTTTCAAAATACTGTGCATACGACAGCGACTGGAATACCTCGCTTATCAACTTCTCAACAGGCAATCAGAGCGATAACCGCTACTTTATAATTCTGGCAAACGGCATTGTTCTTTTCAACGACGGTAACGGCGGAGCAGGCGGCAGCAACGGATGTTATTTCGATTTGACTGATAACGATTATACAAACACAACCGAAGCTGCATGGCATGATATCGACCTTGTTTTCTATAAGAACACAAGCGGCCATCATATGCTTGCATATTATACCGATGGAATGCTTTCAAACAGATTTGATTTAAGCTCAATTGCAGCAGCGGGATATCCAAACGGAGTTTCCATCGGAAACGACGGAATTTTCTCGTTTGTTTCGGATGAGGATATCAATCTGTATTACGGCGCTTCGTTCACTTCTTACGGAACAATGGGCGGAACAACGGAATGCTATCTTGATAAGGTTGATTATTACGACAGCCCTGTTTTCCCGATTGAAAGAAGCACCTCGGTTGCAACAAACGATACAAGATATATCAATGATATAAACGATTCACTTGGCGGTGATGCGCATACGGGTAACGCCAACAACGGTGAAAACGTTATTCTTGATACAAATAATAACTACGCAAGAGCAAACACGGCATATTTCCCCTGGAGCTATGACGCCGCAGACAAGAACTATGTTTCAACAAATACTGCGCCCTTTGCCTATACATACAGCGGCAATGGCTATTCTGTAAGCTACTATCAGCTTGTTAACGGCAACTACTGGGAGGATACTCAGTCGATAACCTTTGCACAGGGTGAAAGAGGCGAATGCAAGTATCTTGCCATAGGAACCGACGGAAAAATTCACTACAACAACGGAAACGGCGGAACGGACGGGAACCTTTCGGGCGCAAGACTGTTTTATGACTACACAACAAAGTGTAATTCCGTTTCAAACCACACCTGGCAGCATATAACAGTTAGCTTCATTGATGATTTCCATATCAAGTATTATGTTAACGGTGTTCTTGCATCGAATATTAATATTTCGGGAACTGCTGAATATAATGCGGCAGGCGGAATGATGGACTTCATCAAGAGCGCAGGAACTAAGCTCTATCTTGGTTGCTACACTCCGTATTGGGGAACCTGCTCTCTTTCGCTTGATAATGTTAAATGCTTTAATCATGCGCTTTCAGAAGGCGAGGCGGCTGCGCTTTATGCATATGAAACAAGCGGCGCACCCGAGGCGATTTATTCAAATACCTTTGATGAGGATATTCCCGAGCTCATAAGCGGTGCTGCAGAATGGAAGAACTCGCTTTCGAACAGAAACGGGCTCCTTCATATTATGAATGGCGCTGCCGACGGAAATGTTGATATCTATGTTGACGGCGTTTTAACAGGAAACACCTCAAATATTTTATACGGCTCCGAAATCAGAGCGGTATATACGGGCTCTTCAACTCCGTACGGCTGGGACAGAAAGAGCGTTAATGCCTTGGGAACAACAAACACAGGGGTTAACACTTCTGAATGTACCTTCACCTTAACGGGCAACAGCACTCTAAAATATTTTGCAAAGGACGAGGAAACCGTTGATTTGTCGAGGCTCATTGCCGCATATGAAAATGCAAACGAGATTTTGCTCGGACTTGACGGAAAAACCGCCCGCTATACAAACTCATCGCTGACTGAGCTCACTCAAAGTGTTAATGCAACCGTAAGGGAATATCTGAGTGCGGATGCAAGAACTCTTGCCGGCTATCCTTCAAGCGTTGAAACCAGGGCGAATAATCTTGCAAACGAGATTAACGAGGCTGTTAAGGGACTTAAGGAGCCCGAAGAAAATGTTGACCTTTCAGTTTATCAGAAGCTTATAGAAACGGTTGAAAAAGCCGATGACGATATCTATAGCTTTGATAATGAATACAGGGCATACTTGCAGCGAATTGCAGGGGGATTGGACGGAAGCAATATTGCTTACGAAAGCATCGAAGGCGAAAGCTCCTCGATAACTGCTGTAAAAATATCGGCAACCCAGAGCGAGATTGATGATGTAAACACAACAATCTCAACAGGGCTGAACACAAAGATTAAACAGTATGATATCAAGCTGAAAGAGGGAAGCCTCAGCCAGGAAAATGGAGTTACCTTCAATAATTCAACAAACTCCTATGATGCCCAGAATGATAAATACAGCGCAACCTTCTCCTCAAAGCTGAATCTCAGAGCTGAGGAGGAAACAGCCTGGTTTATGGATTTCAGCTCGAGCACAACAAGCAGAAATATTCAGTATCAGGGATTCGGAACGCAGTTTTCAACTAAGGTTGTCGGAGATATTAATATCTATGCACACCAGAGAACCAATGAAAAGCCGTATAAGCTCACAATAAAGAGGACATACAGCAATCTTTCAAATGAGCCCGTACAGCTTATTGATTTCGTTTCTTCTTCCTATACCTTGCCTGCAGTTCCTGCAATTGCAAACTATACCTTTAACGGATATAGAGTTGGCTCCCAGCTTAAGCAGCCAAATACAACAATAACTCTCACCGAGGATACACAGATAACAGCGGATTATACCTTCAGCGGTGAAGCAAACTGCGCCGTTAGCGCAACTCCCCTTGAAAACGGAGCGGGCTTTTCAAATTCCGTTGCCTATAACACAAGAATTGCTCTCAAGGGCGGCGATAACGCATACGGCTGGGTTGAGCTTGTTAAAGACGGAAAGGGAACAAACTGGCGCCCGTTTTATATCGGCGCTAACCCTGTTTACTATGCAACGGAGAGCATAACGCTAAAAGCAGTAACAAAGACTGAATTTGATGAATATGCTTTCAAGCTTCCTGCAATAAACATCAAGCAGAGCGATGCAATAATTTCATCGGGAAAAACAATATTCAACGGACAGCTCGTTTATAACGATTTGGAGGATGTTGTTGAATACGGTATTCTTGTTGCAAGCTCAACAAACCCTGTGTATGAGCTTGATGAAAGGGACGTTGTTGTTGAAAACTCAGGCGTGAACAGCGATTTCGTTGTTCGCCGCTGCAAGTCAACAAAGCTCGTCGGTGCAAACCAGTTTACAATTAGCGTTGGCAACTTAAGCGAAGAAATTGTTTACAGAGGTTATATCATCCATAATACTTCAAACGGATTGATAACCGAATATACGGATATTGCTATGCAAACGATATAAAAAAGAGCAGCATCGGAATTTTCCGATGCTGTGAGGCTATCGAAAAAGGGCATAACCGCACCGAGATTGTTATATTTACGATTTGTAGGGTGCGACGTCCCCGGCGCACCGCAGCTAATACATTTATGAATGAAAAATCCCACGGACATCGAATCCGTGGGATTTTTGGTGCTTTCCGTTTTTTGCGAACAAGCGGTACCTTTGTACAGCAATGTTCGCAAGAAAACGAAATTCTGCTCCTTTTTCAAAAGCCTCATAGCGTGTCGATATTGTATTCTGTAGGTTTTCGACACGCTGACAGCATCGGATTTACCTGAAATCCGATGCTGTTCTTTAGTTTTGTGATTTTAATTTTTCAAGGAATTCATACGGCACTTTAAGATTGCCCAAGCCGCTTCCAAGCTGAATTTCGGGCTTTGCCTTGCCGTGAAAATCCGAACCGCCGCTTTCCTTTAAGCCAAAGCGCTGTGCAAGCTCCTTTGCCTTAAGCGTTTCTTCCTCGCTGAATTTTGAATAGAGGGTTTCAATGCCATCGAGTCCTGCCTGTTTTGCTTTTGGCAAAAACTCCTCAAGCTGCTCATAATTCATATTCAAAAACGGATGAGCAAGAATGGCAACTGCGCCGTTTTGTTTTATAAATTGAATGGTTTCAAGGGTGTCAAGCCTTTTCGGAGGTTCGTAGTATTTTCCGTTTTCATTTAAAAGCGTTTTAAACGCTTCCTTTATACTTCCGACATAGCCCTTTTCATATAAAACATTTGCAACATGCGCACGGTTAAAGCCGTCGGCGCTTGTTGTTTGAGCAATTTCATCATAGGATATAGTGAAACCATCGGCATTGAGCTTTTCTATAAGCTTTAAATTGCTCTCCCTTTTAGATTTGCGCATGATTTCAACATAGTCCCTGATTTTAAGCCATGCAACTTCGGGGAAGAACAAACCGACTATATGAAGCTCCGTACCGTTATAACTGGTTGAAAACTCACATCCGGGGATTGCTTCAACTGTGCTTCTTCTGCCTGCCATCATAAATTCAATAAGTCCCTTGCCCGCATTGTGGTCGGTTAAAGCCAATGCGCAAAGCCCCTGCTTTTCAGCAAGGGAAATAAGCTCGCTCGGAGTGAGCGAACCGTCTGAAAAAGTTGAATGACAGTGTAAGTCGCATAGTTTCATTTGCATCACCGAAATCTATTATAACAATAATAAATGAAGAATACAACACTAATTGTTATTTGTTATAAAGTGCTGT